>NZ_JBEAID010000026.1:0-132749 GCF_040064585.1 Klebsiella sp. CN_Kp113
CCGGGGCTACAGGTTCACCGCCGTTTGCCGTTTTGTAGCCCGGGCAAGGCGCTTGCGCCGCGGCCCGGGGAAGTAGCACTTCGCCTGCTCAGACTTCCCCCGGTCGCGCTGCGCTTACCGGGGCTACAGGTTCACCGCCGTTTGCCGTTTTGTAGCCCGGGCAAGGCGCTTGAGCCGCGGCCCGGGGAAATAGCACTGCGCCCGCTCAGACTTCCCCCGGTCGCGCTGCGCTTACCGGGGCTACAATTCCATGCGATTTTTACGCCACCCCCAGCAGCCATTTCTGCGCGGGCGTCAGGCGGCTGGCGGTTTCCGGCGTCAGCCAGCGCTGCTGATCCTGCTGCGCGGTATCCGCTCTGTCGATATATAAGCCGTGCAGCACGCGCCTTCTGCTGCCGACGCGGTTGCGCGTCCCGCCGTGCCAGGCGTGGGCGTTATAAATCATCACGCTGCCCGCCGGCGCGGCGAACACCACCTCATCAGGATGCGCCAGCTCCGGGTCATCCAGCACCGCTTCCGGCAGCTCCGGACGCAAATGGGTGCCGGGAATAATGCGCGGCGCGCCGTTTTCAGCGCTCAGATCATCGATAGCCCAGATGGTATTTACCAGATGCACTTTCGGAAAATCGTGACGCGGCTTTTTCCAGTCCGCATGCAGCGGCTGATGGCCGCCGTTGAACAACGCTTCCCGCGCGTTCAGGCTGGAGACTTTAAAATCCCCCTGAAAAACATGCCGACAGGCGGAGAGAATCAGCGGATGGGACCAGACCTTTTCCCAAATCGCGCCTTTGTTAATCAGGTTAGCGATGCGGGTTGCCGTCGCTTCCTGGTGGTGCTCCATCGCCAGATTATCGCCCTCTCTCTCGACGATGGCGTCGATAAGCGCGCGCATCGCCGCCAGCCACTCCGCGTCCGCCACGTTATGCACGACGGTGTAGCCCAGGGTATCCAGCTCCTGTTTCATTGCCGGGCTCAGCGCAACGTTCGCCCCCAGCGCATCCAGATAAACCGCAGATTGTTGTTCCATATTTATATTCCTTAACTTATCGATAACACAAAACAAACTCTAATCGGCGGCGGGCGGGAATACATGAGGGCAAAACTACGAAAAACTGGACGAGCGTACGCGGCAGGGAAAAGTGTGATGGCCATCAAAATCCAGCTTTTTCCCCCTTCCTGCAGGGCAGGCATTAGCGAAGCCGCCTGATACAGAACAAACCTGTGCAGATAAAATAGATTATAATCAACAGGATAATTGCTCTCTTCTAAGGCATACGGAATGATTGACGATCTGGCGGATATTTTAAATCGTTTAGTAAATCAGAAAGATAATCTGCACGTCAGGTTCCCCGACCCGGATATCTCCGAGCCCGAGCTGGCGTTTAAGGTGCCCTTTCCGCGGCTGGAAATTGTGCTTGAGGGCGAGCTTAAGGAGAGCGGGCTGCCGCTGTCGGAGACAATGCTCTCCGCCTCGCAGGTGCTCTACGTCCAGGCGGGTAAATGGACGCTGCCGGAATGGACCGCGCCGGCGTCGACGTTAAGCATTCTGTTTGGTCGCCAGAAGCTCGGGTTTTGCGTTCAGCACTGGGACGGCAAGCAGCTGCGCACGGAAAAGCAGAACGTCGCCCGCCTCGGACCGCGCGTGGGCTCCTACCTGCTGCTGTCGCTCAATGAAATCTGCCTGCAGCCGGACCCGGTAACCGCCAGGCTGGTGGTCGCGGCCCTGTTGAGCCACTGCCTTGAGCAGCTGGTCGGACTGGAGATGCGCGTCAGCCGCAGCCGCGATCTGTTTCTGGCGGTACAGGATTATCTCGAAGAGCATCTCACCCAGCCGCTGACCCGCGAGTCGGTAGCGAAGCGTTTTCATATTACGCCCAACTACCTGTCGCATATATTCCAGAAATCCGGCTCCGTCGGTTTTAATGAGTTTCTCACCAGCGTCCGCCTGGAAAAGGCGAAAAAGCTGCTGCGCGGCTACGACCTCAAGGTCAAAGAGATCGCCCACAACTGCGGTTTTGTCGACAGCAACTATTTCTGCCGGGTGTTTAAACGCTACACCGAGCGCTCACCTTCCGAATATCGTCGCCACTGCCGCAGCGCGCAGCAGGGATAGTTCACGCGGCCCATTCAACCCGTCCGCGGCCGTTATTTTTCGCCTTATAGAGCGCGTCATCGACCTTTTTAATAAACAGGTTCTGCGGCTCGTCTTTATGGCGCAGACCGACGCCAATGCTGATCGACAGCGGGTTATCGTGGTTGATCAAGATCGCGCGGGCGTTTTGCAAAATCGACTGCGCCAGTTCATCCACTTCCTGCGCCGACAGGCCATCGACAATAATGGCAAACTCTTCTCCGCCAATCCTCGAGGGCAACACCTTATCGCTGGTAAGCTTCGCCAGCTGTTTGCCAAGGGCAAACAGCACTTCGTCCCCCACCAGATGTCCCCAGGTGTCATTAATTTTCTTGAAGTAGTCGATATCCACAATCATCAGCGCCAGCCTGCGCCCCTCCTTCTCGCGGATGGTGTCGATAAAAAAGCGACGGTTGGGCAGCTGGGTCAGCTCATCCTTGAGCGATTGCGAACGCGCGTCGACGTACAGGAGATTGATGCGCTCAATAATTTTGTAGACCCCGACCGCGCTCAGCAGCATGCCGGACAGGCGCAGCAGATCTTCGCAGTAGTACCCCATCCAGCGCGGCTGGTGGAATATTTCGTCCATCAGATCGAAAGTGCCCCCGGCAATCCACAGCAGCAGGCCGTAGCGTACCCAGTTAACCGCCACGTGGTTCATCCGCACCTTGGTCGAACTCCAGAGCATAAACAGCAGAAATAGCAGCGCCAGCAGATCGATATACATCCCTGGATTGGTCAAAATTTCGCGCCACGGCCCCAGCGGCGGCGAGACGAACGCGCACAGGCTCGATACGACGACGATCGCCAGCATTGCCGGAAGAATATGCGTTCGAGAGATAGAGGAAGAGGGTTGAATATGGATGTTTTTTTCGCGTTCGGGCATGGTCAGGTCTCATTACAGCGCGGCTTGCCGGGTTTTTAGCATAACAGCGCAGAGCGTTTGCGCGAACTGTAAAGGTGCGATGCCGGGCGACGGGCGCGGACTTCCACCTATCCCATGCTCTGTATGAGATGAAATTGTTATCGAAGCGGGTTCGCGCAAGCGCGCGAGTCTGGGAGCAGAGGGTTGCATCAGCAGGCGATGGGAGAATATTCATCAAAGCCACGCCGGGGTCAGGGATAAACTTCATAAACCGCAGGAAGCCCATCGTAAAATAAGGGGTTCCGCGCCGTTTTTGCATTTCCATACCAACTGGCTGAATCGGGATTGCCATTATTTATCTGCCACAACTATGCTGATAGTACCCGCCTCATCAGCCGTGTCCTGCCGGTTAAACGCTAAATATAAGGTGTCGTTATGGCCATTGATCCGGAGCTCTTATATATAGAAATCCTGGAGACTATTCTGATGGCGGCGCTGGATCCCCAGTTCTGGAAACCCGCGCTGCAGAAACTATCGTTACTGACAGGACATCAGTACGCGGCATTGCTTTATTATGACAAAGGTAATGCGCATCTCATGACGGATTCATTACTCTTTGATGAAAAAGTCTTTACGGCCTATCGGGATATCTTTCTGGCAATAGATCCTGCCGAAAAAATATTGACGGGGTTACCTGTAGGGCAGATGTACAGGGACAGGGAGTTTTTAGGGGATAAATTTATTGCTAACAGCGCTTATTATAATGAATTTCATCATCCTAATGATTTGAATTATCTGACCAGCGTTAAATTGTGTACCGTCAACGGTTATTCTACGTATTTATCACTGATGACGGCTAATGAAGCCAGCTATCCGCTGGCTGTACAATTTGACCTGTTCCGGCGTCTCATCCCGGCGTTAATTTCCGCCAGCCAGCTTCATGCCAGATTTGAACAACTTCGTGACACGATTAAATATCAGAGTGCCGTTATGGATAACGGTATCTACCCGGTCTGGCTGGTGGATCGCGCCGGGAAAATGCTTTACGCCAGCACCCAGGCCGAACATTACCAGCGCGCAAACCACAAAGCGATCTGGTCTGTCGGCGCTGACACCCTAAGCCTGAATACGGACAGCAAAAAACTGCGGCATGCCATTGAACAGGCCACCCGGACGGAGGCGCGTCCGCGGGCAGGATTATGCTACACCGCCGGACGGTATCCAAAACCGATTCTGGTCATCCCGTCCCCCAGCATTCCCGGTACGGCTTGCATTATCATCCCTGAACCCTTCCTCAGCGGCAGCGCGCTCATGGAACTGTTTAATGTCAAACCCGCCGAAAATGCGGTGGCAGAGCTGCTGCTCAGAGGGATGACTGCGGATGAATGCGCCATGCATCTGGGCGTCGCCATCACCACCGTCAGAACCCATCTGAGTGCGCTTTACCGAAAAACGCATACCCGCAATCAGTCCGAGCTCCTGCTCATTATCAGGGCTATTTATCGCTGATTTATTTTGCTCGCTCATTCATTTGAATGAATGTGGATGCCATGACCACCATTATACTGAACCCTATACGCGGGGCCGCGTATCATTAAACCACGTGGTTTTTGCTTGCTGCCAGCCGGTCCGGAGAGCACGTCAGCACCCGGCTTGCCTGTGGCTTTTCATAAAACCCGCTAAAGAGAGGCGGTGGAGGTCAGAAAAAAGAAATCATCTTATCGGCATAGCAAACGGGAATAAGCGAGTATCCTGTAGTCAGTAGAAATATCCGCGTATATATCTTTATCTTCGCATGCCACATATAAATAAACTTTATATTGGTGAGGAATATACTTATGTTTTTGCTAAAAAGACACACATCAGCATCGGCAATCGTTTTGTTTTTTCTCTCTGCCGCAGTTCACGCTAATGATGTATCCTGTCAGGCTGAGCAGCCCTGCGGTGATAACATCGACAAATATTTAATTTACCTTGTATTTTTCATCGTTATTTTTGGTACCTTGCTTTCTATTTTAGTCATCCGCAAGTCGCTTCCTGAAGCGTGGTCTTTAGCCGATGCGCTTTCGGAAGACGTTGAATTATCCGCTACCGAAGAGGTTAAAACCACCACGGACGGCACTGATACCGTGACAAAGAAACCGCTTTATGACGTTGCGGGCAAACCGCTTCTGGTCAAAGAGATGAAAGCCAGTTCGAGCCGGCTCATTGCGCTAATCGGCATGCTGGTTATTTTGTTTATGTATATTGGCTTCGGCTCGTTATTGCTACTTGATTTTGGCCACAATAGAAAAATATCCAACCCTGATGCTCTGGGTGAAATCATTAAATTCCTGATAGCCGGAATGACATTATTTGCGCCTTACCTGGTAAATAAAGTTTCTTCTCTCTTTCAGGGCTTAACCTCGAGTAAATAGACCTAAGACACTATCTCAATATTCGTCACCGTCATGAAGGAGAGTTTTATGGATACTAGCAACAAGCGTATATTCATCGCGACTCGCTATCCCGTCAGCACGCAGCATGGTCGTCCACCGATAGCGTTTTTAGAACAGCTAGTCGATACTTTAAATGCTTTACCTGATGAGGTTTTTGCTGAAAATAAGCTTCATGATATCTATGCCGTAATGAAAGGGGCTCTGGGGCCCTACACCAGCCTTTTACACCGTAAAGCCGTCATGTGTGAAGTGCTTCGCGTTCAGGCGGGGTTTGAATCAGACTGGCGCTGGGATGCCGGCGTTGATTCCAAAAACGCTCGTTCACAGGCTCATATCGAAAGCGAAGAAACCGGGGCGTTTCAGGTGTCATTTGACAGTATCGGCAATGGAAAGGCGGAACTCCGTAATTTTGCCAAACAGCATGACATTGATACAGCTGAAAATTTCATTACAAAAATGAAAACAGACCACCCGCTGGCGATAGAGTATTGTGCCCGATTGTTGCGTTTCAGCACCAGCTGGTGCGGTACCATCGTATACCCCGCGATGGTTATTTCTCACGTGCGACGTGATGCCGTGGAGGAATTCCAGACATTTGTTACGCTACATACGCCTCCTGTGATGTTTGCCGATAGCATCGCGCCGCTGAGCGACAAAGAAAAAATGCGCAACGTAGTCAATATTGCCAAAACGCCGGTTCGTTATGAAAACGTTCAGGCCGTCGCTGCGATTGAGCTTTTCAAATTAGCCCATGAGCAGTGGCCGCATGATGGTTGCGCCCTGAACCTGGCCAACCTGTTACAGGCCGGAGGGATTGCCGTTCCCGATATTACGCAGGCATTAGCGTTGGGCAACTATCTTCGTGATAAACGACAATGGGAAGTCATTTCTGTGGGTGAACAACGGCCCGGCGATGTCGGCTCCACCTGCGGTCCCGCGGCGCACCACGGTTACGATCATATTTATCTGGTTCTGGAATGCGAAGGTAACGACATAATGCTCATTGCCGATAATCAAAAACCAGTCCCTCATCAACGACTAGCCAGTGGAAATGGCAAAACACCCACAACATTCTTTTTGCGGCCAGTCTGATACCACAGGGTCAAACTTACCGCGCGCTGAATCCCACCGCGGCATCGCTTTCGGGATAACGCGGGCCGGGGAGCCCGGACCGGGATGTGCCGTCTCCGGGCCTCCCGGCGTTTCCGGCCTGCGTCGCGAAAAACCGTAGGCTCGCTCATTCTCGTTAGCTGACCAGCCTCAGCCCTCTCGCGACAATCCTTTTAAACTCTTCACAATGCCTATGCTCCGGCTGCGTGCAGCGCGCAGCGTGCTTCAGCCCGCGGCTTAACAGCCGCAGCCTGCGAATGGTGGCGTCAATCTCTTGTGCGCGCTGGTGTAGCTGCGCCCGGTCTATCGCTAACGCTGATGCGGTACCAAACATCGCGGCAAGTTCATCCAGAGAGAACCCTGCCGCCTGCCCCAGCACAATGAGCTGCAGCTTATTGAGCACATTTTCATGATACTGCCTTCGTAAACCATTACGGCCAACAGGCTGAATTAACCCCTTTTTTTCGTAATACCGCAAGGCTGAGGGGGTAACGCCTGAGAGGTCGGCAATTTGTCGGATATCCAGCGCTTTCATCGTTGACTTAAACCTCGCTTTAAGTTGCACACTGGCTACCAGCCTGTCATTGATTGGAAAAGGAGTACACCCTGGATACGATTATTGTTGTTAAAACTGTCATAACGGGTATTGGCGCGACGCTGATTATGGATTTGTGGTCATGGTGTCAAAAAGACCTCCTCAAGATACCGCCGCTGAACTATGCCCTGGTCGGTCGCTGGATATTATGGCTATCCAGAGGAAAGCTTTGCCATCGCACCATCGTCTCAACGCCGGAAATCGCTGGGGAGAGGCTTACCGGCTGGGTATTTCACTACCTGACCGGGATCGTTTTTGCTTTTGTCCCTCTGGTACTGTACGGCGCCGTCTGGCTGGATGCCCCCTCGCTTACGGGAGGCCTGCTGGCAGGCGGGTTAACGTTATTTGCGCCGTTCATAATTCTTCAGCCCGCATTGGGCTTCGGCATTGCGGCGTCGCAAACACCTCGCCCGTGGCTGGCTCGCTTGCTAAGCGTGCTCACACATCTGGCCTGGGGATTCGGGCTCTATATCGCGGCACTGGCTATCAGAGCGTGGGGATAATAGCTTAGCAGCCCGTCGGGGGTCAGAATGAGGCTAACTGACCCTTCACGCCAGGAGAATATCGTGTGGGTCACTCACCCAACACACCGTTACTTTTTTGCCGCTGTAGCTGATTATGTTGCTCAAGCTCATATTCAATGAATGCATCTATCATGGACCGATACACTTTCTCAATAATCACTTCGGGTAACCCTGCGGCAGCCGCCTTTTCGCGAACCCGATCAATAACCTGCTGCACGCGCGCGGGAGCACGAACGGCGGAGTGGTCAGTTTTGAATGCGGCAGCGGCTTTAACGCACTCAGCACGTTGAGCAATCAGGCTAACCAGTTCGCTATCAATCGAATCGATCTGGCTTCTGACATCGGCAAGGGTGGAAAACGTCATCACTTTGAACCTTTAAACTAGTACAATGGCTCAGAATAATATCTCAAATTTCGCCAGATTCCAGCCCTGCGTTTATTCAGAAAGCGCTGGTACGCATAGCCGCATAGAGGGAGCAGAGCTCCTGCAGGCTTTTGGTTCCCATGCGCTTCATCAGCCGGGTACGCTGGACGCTGACCGTGGACGGGCTGACCCCGCGGATACGGGCAATATCATCCAGAGAATGGCCGCGTAAACTGAGCCTCATGATCTGTTGCTCGGCATGGGTAAAATTAAACGTATCGGGCAGATAAGCAACGCTCTGGTTCTGAGCCGATAACAGGCCCATCACTTTTAACGCCTGACGCAGCTCTTCGACCGTCAACCTCTCTGACAAACAGAGCTTTAACAGGCCCGGAAACAGCCGGTTGATGGTCTCAAAATGGCGCTCAGAGGTGATGAAGATGGCGTAGTGCTCCGGCGGATGGCGAAAGAACAAAGTATATATCTCCTGGATATCCATCCCGCAGGTGACATACACGCAGTTGCTTAACCCCGCATCCGCGCCATCGCTCAGCTCCTGCACTATATTCTCTACGCCAGAAATAAATACACGATCCTTTCCATGAATAGTCATCTTGAAGTCCCGAGGTTACCGTCTTTTATTATCCTTCCATATGGACGCTTTTCTGAGAGTGTTATGTCGTCAGTCTGGCAGATCAATACCGCCCTCTTTTCCGTTTAGCTTTCGTTTAGCTTAAAGGGATTGGCAGTACTGGCTTCGGTTTAACCATTGAAACCATCGAAGTATTTTTAAGTTTTAACAAATTGAGCGCTTAAAAATATAGGAATAAGATTACCGTCAATTCACAAAAAATCCTTATATTCGCAAATAAAAACGCAAAACAAACCCAAAGAAACCACTCAATCTATTGATTTAAAAGAATAATAAATTATTAGGATTATCTTTATAAATGACATAAAAAATATTTACCCTCTATTTTTAATATTCAGATCTCGATCTCAAAACATCATTTCATTTTGTGTAAAAGTTATTTTCAATAAAATCACAAGCAGTGCGAATTTGTCATCATCAGGGAATAAAGAATAATGTGTGGTGAATCCCCCTAAGCGGCGGGGTCATGCTGAATTGAGGAATACCCTCATCGACGTTTCGTTTTTATAGACGAATCAGGAAGTCAGCGCCTGATTCACCGGGAGGCACCCGGCACCACACTACCATCTAATAATTTCATTTGTATCGTTCTGCCTGCTTTACGGCAGGTAATTTCTTGTACCTTTGGAAAATAAAAAAGTAGAGGCACCCTATGTTTCGTTCTTTATTATTAGTCACGATCCCTTTTATCAGTATTGCTGCCCACGCGGTGACATTTGATTATCGTCATGAAACCAATGACAAAGCCGGCAATAATCATAAAGACAGACTGCTGATGTCTCACCGTTTTGCCAATGGCTTTGGCCTGTCGCTGGAAGGGAAATGGAAAGGTTCACAGGATAAAAATAAAGCCTATGATGAAACCGTGAGTAACGGCACCGAAGTGGTGGCGAGCTATGTGCATAAAATAAATAAAACCTTCCAGATTGAGCCCGGCTTCTCTCTGGATACCAGTTCGTCCTCAAACAACTATCGTCCCTACCTGCGCGGTAAAGCGAATCTGACCGACGATGTCAGCGCCTCATTGCGCTACCGACCTTACTACAAGCGCAATTCAGGCAATATCGGCACGTCTAAAGACACCTCGGAGAACGGCTATAATCTGACCAGCGTTCTTTCCTGGAAATTCCTCAAAGATTATCAGCTCGATTATGAACTGGACTATAAAAAAGCCAACTCCGCCGGGGTTATTTTAGCGGATAACGAAAGCTATGACTGGACCCATGATTTTAAGCTAACCTATAAATTTGATAAAAACTGGTCTCCTTATATGGCCATCGGCAACGTTTCCGGCAGTAAAGCCACCGATGAACGCCAAACGCGTTATCGCGTTGGTGTGAAATACTCCTTCTGATAACTTCCTGTCAGCCAGATAATAAATAAGGGTTTTATTAAACCCTTATTTTCATTAAGAGGATAATAATGAAGATTGCAAAAATCACCCTGGCATTGGGCGCTCTGAGTCTCTTCTCACTGAGTGCTGGCGCCCAGGAGAACGCGCGCCTGAGCAGCGTAAAGCAGTTCGCTGACGTCGTGCTGGATAAAGCGGGAGATCGGTACGGCCATCACTCTCCTCTGCTGGCCAATGGCGTGGATCCTCGCACCGGCAAGCAAATGGAATGGGTTTTTCCGGACGGTAAAGTGACCGTGCTGTCGAACTTCTCGGCCCAGCAAAACTTGATGCGGGTGCTGGTAGGGTTAAGCAACCTGACCGGCGAAGCAAAATATAAGCAGCGGGTCGCGGAGAATATTCGCTACTACTTTGACCACTATCAGGACGCCAGCGGGCTACTGCTGTGGGGAGGCCATCGCTTTGTTGATTTGAAAACGCTGCAGCCTCAAGGCCCGAGCGAAAAGGAGATGGTCCATGAACTTAAGAACGCGTATCCCTATTACGACATGATGTTTGCCGTCGATGACAAGGCCACCGCGCGCTTTATCAAGGCTTTCTGGAACGCCCATGTTTACGACTGGAAAACGCTGGAAACCAGCCGTCACGGGGAGTACGGCAAAGCGATGGGCGCGCTCTGGCAAAGTGATTTTGTCCAACAGCCACCCTTTTTCGCCACCAAAGGCCTGAGCTTTCTCAATGCCGGCAACGACCTTATCTACTCCGCATCGCTGCTCTATCAATACGATGGTGACGCTGGCGCGCTGACGTGGGCGAAGCGTCTGGCCGAACAGTACGTTCTGCCGCGAGATAAGAAGACCGGGCTGGGCGTCTACCAGTTTACCCAACCGCTAAAACGCGCCGACACCACCGATGACAGCGACACGCATTCGAAATACGGCGACCGCGCGCAGCGTCAGTTTGGCCCCGAACTGGGCCCGGATGCGCTGGAGGGCAATATGCTGCTGAAGGGCCGGACCAGCACGCTCTACTCAGAAAATGCGCTGATGCAGCTTGCCCTGGCAAAATCGCTCGGCAAAGACGGTGACGATCTCAAAAAATGGACCCTTGATGGCCTCAAGGCCTTCGCGACCTACGCTTACGATGAGCAGAACAATACCTTCCGCCCGATGCTGGCCAACGGCACGGATCTCTCCGGCTATGCGTTAAAACGCGATGGCTATTATGGGAAAAAAGGCACGGTGCTCAAAGCCTATCCGGCGGGAAATGAATTTCTTCTCTCCTACGCCCGCGCCTGGACGCTTGAACCGGATCGTGCCATCTGGAAAGTCGCCCGCGGCATCGCGAAAGGCCAGGGTTTAGGCGATATCGGTGAACCCGGCGGCGCGAACCGCAGGCTGAATAGCCAAACGGAGAACCATCAGCCGTATGCGATTTTCGCGCTTATCGACCTGTGGCAGGCCACCGGGCAGCAGGACTATTTGACGCTGGCGGATCGCATCGGCGCGAACATCATCAACAAGCAGCGCCTCAACGGCTTTTTTGTCGATGACCCTGAGGCCGAATATGCCAGTATCGATAGTATTGCCCCCTATGCGCTTCTCGCCCTGGAAGCCGCCTTCCGCAACACGCCGGACGCGGTGGCGCCGTTCCTGAACGGCGCGGGATTCACCGAGGGTGCTTATCGGCTGGCTGACGGGACGGTTCGCTACTCCACCCGAGATGACGAGCTGTTCAGGCTCAGACCCGGCGAACAGCTTAAACCGAACGGCAAAAGATAAAACAGGCCCCCACCGTGGTGGGGGTTGCGCTATGCCCGGTTTACCAGAAGCGAAACGATAGCCGCTACTTCCCGGCATCCAGCGCCGACACCGCGCGCGAATAGGCCGCTATCGCCAGCGCCACATCGTCGGCGGTGACCGACTCGGCGGGATGATGGCTGATGCCGCCTTTGCAGCGCACAAATAGCATCGCTGACGGCCAGCGTTCGGCAATGGCGATGGCATCATGCCCGGCGCCGCTCGGCAGCGTCAACGAACGCCCCTGCACCGCCTGCACCGCCTCGCTCAATACCTGCTGCAATCCGCTATCGCAGGCGGTGGCGGCAATACGGTAAAACTCTTCGGCACTGAACCGCAGCTGGCGACGAGAGGCAATGGCCTGCGCCTCCTTCAGCAGCGTATCCAGCAGCGCATCCAGCGGCTGGTCGTGCGGCCCGCGAATATCCAGGGTCAGCGTAACGTCGCCGGGTATCACGTTAACCGCGCCGGGCGCGCAGCGCAGCGTACCCACCGTGGCGACCCGGTTTCCGCCCTGCTCGCGGGTCAGGGTCTCTACCCGCACCATCCACTCGGCGGCGGCGGCCAGCGCATCTTTCCGATGACTCATCGGCACGGTCCCGGCGTGTCCCGCCTCGCCGGTAAAGCGGCAGTTCAGGCGACGCGCGCCGTTGATCGCCTCGACCACCCCCAGCGCCAGCCCTTCCTGCTCGAGGCACGGCCCCTGCTCGATATGCAGTTCCAGGTAGGCGGCAATCTCCTCCGGGCGGCGGGCGGCAAGATGAATGCGCGCCGGATCCAGCCCGGCCAGCACCATCGCCTGCGCCACGCTGACGCCGTCGGCATCGGTCTGCGCCAGCCAGCTCTCGGGCCAGGTACCGGTTATCCCGCGGCTGCCGAGCAGCGTAATACCGAATCGCGTCCCCTCTTCATCGCAAAAGCCGACAATCTCGATGGCCTGTTTCAGCCTCCGCCCCTGTTGATGCAGACCGTGCACCACTTCGATCGCCGTGAGTACGCCGAGCATCCCGTCGTAACGCCCGGCGTTGCGCACCGTATCAAGGTGCGACCCCAGCAGGATGGCGGGCGCTCCCTCCTGCTCTCCCTCGTAGCGGCCGCAAATATTGCCGACGCTGTCCTGCCAGACGGTCATTCCGGCCTGGGTCATCCACCGCGCCGCCCGCTGGTTGGCCTCGAGATGCTGTGGGGAGAGATAAACCCGAGTCAGGGCATCCGGCGTTTCGCTGATCGCGGCCAGCTCATCGGCGCGGGCCATCACCCGCGCCGCGGCCTGCTGCATTTCCGCCTGCTGGCGTTGTGCTGGACTCATTGGGCGCTCTCGCTGCGATAGTGATCCCACGCGGCCTGCATCGCCGCGCCCTGAGTGGTGGGGAATTTGAGATAGTTCAGCACCGACTCCAGCGCGCTGAGCGTGGTCATCACGCAGTCTTTACGCGCGTTGTAGCCCATGGTGCCGATCCGCCACACTTTGCCGTGCAGCGGGCCGAACGAGGTACCGATTTCAATACCGAAATCTTCCAACATCAGCTTGCGCGCCTGGTCGCCGTTGATACCCTGCGGGATAACGACGCCAAGCACGTTGTTCATCTTATGTTTCAGGTCGCCGAAGGTCTCCAGCCCCATCGCCTGAATGCCTTTGACCAGCGCGTCGCCGTGCAGCTTATGGCGGGCAATGCCGTTATCCAGCCCCTCCTGGAGGATCAGCCGTGCGCATTCGCGGGCGCCGAACAGCGCGGTAGTGGCCTCGGTATGATGGTTAAGGCGCTCCGGCCCCCAGTAGTCCATCACCATGCCGAGATCGAAATAGTTGGAGTAGATCATCTCCTCGTCGCCGTCGCGGTGGGCATCGGTGCGAATCCCCTCTTCCACGCATTTGCGGCGGCGAATCGCCTCTTCCATGCGCGCGCTGAGGGTAATCGGCGAGGTGCCGGACGGGCCGCCGAGGCACTTCTGCATCCCGGCCGAGACCGCATCCAGCCCCCAGGCGTCGGTTTCCAGCGGGTTGCCGCCCAGCGAGGCGGTGGCGTCGGTGTAAAACAGTACGTCATAGCGGCGGCAGATATCCCCCAGATCCGCCAGCGGCTGCAGCATCGTGGTGGAGGTGTCGCCCTGCACCGTCAGCAGCAGGCGCGGACGAATACGTTTGATGGCATCCTCCACCTGGTCCGGGGCAAACACCTCACCCCAGGGTACTTCAATGGTGTGCACTTCCGCCCGGCAGCGGCGGGCGATTTCGCACAGCAGATGGCCGAAGCGGCCAAACACCGGCACCAGCACCTTGTCCCCCGGCCGAATAGCCGAAACGAGGATCGCCTCAATCCCGGCCCTTGAGGTTCCGTCCACCAGCATCGTCCAGCGGTTTTCGGTACGAAATACGCCGCGGTACAGCGCCATCACTTCGTTCATATAGTGGGTCATCGCCGGGTCGTACTGGCCGATCAGCTGGCTCGACATGGCGCGCAGCACGCGCGGGTCGGCGTTAATCGGGCCGGGCCCCATCAGCAGGCGCGACGGCGGATTGAGTTGCGGAAACTGAGTGATATCCATCTTTAAGTCCTTATTGATTGAGGCCGCGCACGGAGGAAATAAACTGCTTCAGTTCGCTGGTCTGCGGGTTGGCGAACAGCGTTTTGCTGTCGCCCTGCTCCCAGACCCGTCCCTGATGCATAAACACGACGCGGTCGCCCACTTCGCGGGCAAAATTCATTTCATGGGTCACGAGAATCAGCGTCATGCCCTCCGCCGCCAGCTGCTCCAGCACCTTAAGCACTTCGCCAACCAGCTCCGGATCCAGCGCCGAGGTGATCTCGTCACAGAGTAAAACTTTTGGCGACATCGCCAGCGCGCGGGCAATCGCCACGCGCTGCTGCTGGCCGCCGGAGAGACTCGACGGGTAGTAATCGAGCCGGTCGCCCAATCCGACCTTTTCCAGCATCCGCTGGGCCAGTTCACGGCACTCGGCGGCGCTCTTCTTCAGCACCCGACGCGGCGCCAGCATCACGTTTTCCAGCGCCGTCATATGCGGAAACAGGTTAAAACTCTGGAACACCATGCCGATAGAGCGGCTGATCTCCCGCGCCTGCGATTCGCGGTCGGTAATGGTCATCCCGCCGAGCTTAATGCTGCCTTCCTGATAGCCTTCCAGGCCGTTGATGCAGCGCAGCAGCGTGCTTTTGCCCGACCCGCTGCGGCCGATAATCGAGATCACTTCGCCCATATCGATATCCAGATCGACGCCCTTGAGCACGTGGTTATCGCCGTAGTACTTCTGCATCTGATTAATGGTGATGAGAGGCATTGAATTTGTTCTCCAGATGGCGGCTGTAGCGGGACAGCGGGTAACACAGAATGAAATAGCCCAGCGCCACCAGCGCAAAGACTTTAAACGGCTGATACGTCACGTTGGTCAGCATCGTTCCCGCTTTGGTCAGCTCGACGAAGCCGATAATCGACGCCAGCGCGGTACCCTTGATCACCTGCACGGCAAACCCCACCGTCGGGGCGATGGCGATCCGCAGCGCCTGCGGGGCGACGACCCGATACAGCGTCTGGCCAAAGCTCAGCCCCAGACAGCGCGAGGCTTCCCACTGCCCTTTTGGCAGGGCGCGGATGCTGCCAAACCAGATATCGAGCAAAAAGGCGCTGGTATACAGCGTCAGCGCCAGCGACGCCGCGGTCCACGCCGAAACGTCGATGCCGAACAGCGCCACGCCGAAAAAGGCGAGAAACAGCTGCATCAGCAGCGGCGTCCCCTGAAACAGTTCGACATAGCCGCGGATCAGGCGTTTTACCTGACGCCCGCCGGTCATGCGCAGCAGCAGGAGCGGCAGCGTGACCAGCGCGCCGCCGAGAAACGCCACCAGCGACAGCAGCACCGTCCAGCGCCCGGCCAGCAGCAGATTGCGGACAATGTCCCAATCGGTAAAGGTGGTCATCATGCCTGCACCCCCAGCCATTTACGTCCCGCCGCCATCAGCAGCTGACGCATTGTTATCGACAGCGCTAAATAAATCCCCGTCGTCACCAGATAGACCTCAAAACTGAGGAAGGTGCGCGACTGAATCAGGTTAGCGGCAAAGGTCAGCTCTTCATAAGAGACCTGCGACACCACCGACGAACCGAGCATGACGATGATGCACTGGCTCACCAGCGCCGGATAAATGCGCTGCAGCGCGGGCGGCAGAATGACCTGAATAAAGGTCTGCGTCCGGGTCAGCCCCAGCACGCGCCCCGCTTCCCACTGACCTTTCGGCGTCACCTGAATCCCGGCGCGCACGATCTCGGTACTGTAGGCCCCAAGATTGACCACCATCGCCAGCAGCGCGGCCTCGCCCGCCGTCATCTTCAGCCCCAGATTCGGTAAGCCGAAGACGATAAAAAACAGCTGTACCACAAACGGCGTGTTGCGAATCAGTTCGACATACCCGCCCCAAATCCGGCTGAACCACGTGGGACGCCCGCTGCGGATGGCGGCGCCGAAGATGCCAATCGTCAGGCCACCTATCGTCGCCAGCACCGTCAGCTGAATGGTCACCCACAGCCCCGCCAGCAGCTCCGGCCAGTGCGGCCAGAGCGCAGAAAAATGAAGTTGCTCCGTCATGCCCGGACCTTACGCGCCGAGGCTGGCAGGCAGCGGCGCTTTCAGCCACTTCTCAGACAAACCGTTCAGGGTGCCGTCTTTTACGCCCTGCTCAATCAGCGCATCCACTTTCGCCTTCAGGGCCGGTTGGTTCTTTTTCAGGCCGATAAAGCACGGCGAATCCTTCAGCATAAAGCTCGGCACCGGGGCCTTGTCAGCGTTCTGCCGGGAGATGGCCGCCACCACCAGGTTGCCGGTGGCCACATACTGCACCTGGCCAGATAAATAGGCCGACAGCGTGGTGTTGTTATCTTCGTAGCGCTTAATCTGCGCCTCTTTCGGCGCCACGCTGGTCAGCACCATATCTTCCACCGCGCCGCGGGTCACGCCCACGCTTTTACCGCTCAGCGCCGCCGGGTCTTTCAGCTCCGCGCCTTTCGGGCCAAATACGCCGAGGAAGAACGGCGCATAGGCGCGGCTAAAGTCGATCACCTTTTCGCGCTCGGCGTTTTTACCGAGGCTGGAAATCACCAGGTCCACCTTATCGGTTTGCAGATAAGGCACGCGGTTGGCGCTGGTCACCGGCACCAGCTGCAGCTTGAGCTTCATCTCTTTGGCGAGATAGCGCGCCATATCGATGTCGTAGCCCTGCGGCTGAAGGTCGGTACCCACCGAGCCAAACGGCGGGAAATCCTGCGGCACCGCAATGCGGATCGTGCCGCGCTTTTCAATATCCTGGAGCTGGTCAGCTTTCGCCGCCGGGAGGTTGGTTAACAGACAAGCGGCCCCGGCCAGTGCGATCAACAGTTTCTTCATGATGTTTACCCGTTACGTTAGCATGAAACAAAAGATTCTTTGAAGTCACTTTTGCAACTAATGTGCCAGATACAGCGCCGCGCATCGGGTTAGCCCGTCGTTTGGCTAAGCGAACGTAAAACAAGGGAAATTGAGGAATTAAGAGGGAACAACCGCGCGTTCCCCCATTATTTTATCGCACCAAAACCATGCAAGGCACCACGCTGGCGCCCCATTATCGTTGCTCCAGCTCGTCCAGCTGCTGATAAAGGGTGGCGATGTCGTGAATGCGCGGGCGGCCTTTATCGAGAATTTCGTGCAGAAAGGCGTTCGACAGCAGATTGATCAGGCTATTGACCGAGGCGTAGCTGTCGTAGGCCGATACGCTATCCAGCGGCGCGCAGAGCCGCCAGCGCGCCAGCGGAAACAGGCCGTGGGCCTGCGGTTCGCACATCAGCAGCGCCGGAATGCCGCTGCTCTGCAGCTGCTGCAGCAGCGGGCGAATAATTCGCGGGCGGCGGCGGAACGCCATCACCACCACCAGATCGTCGGCGGTTAAATCCACCAGCTCTTCGCTTAAGCTTTGTCCCGGCTGCGGCAGCACCAGCACCTGCCCGCGCGCCTGCAGGAGCTGCTGGCGCAGATGCAGCGCCGCCGGATAAGCATTGCGCATGCCGATAATCACGATACGCCGGGCGCTCACCAGCGCCTGAATCGCCTCGGCGAACTGCTGGACATCAAGGGCGTTAACCCACTGGGTCAGGTTGGCCATCTCCTGTTTATAGTGGCGCGCCAGCAGCGTGTTGCCCTGCACCGCATCGCGATTATCGGTCAGCGGCATTCCGCTCTGGCGCAGGGTGCGCAGCTCATCGCGCATATCTTTATATTTTTCATAGCCCAGGCGCTTGAACAGACGGCTGACCGTGGCTTTCGATACGCCGCTCAGCTGCGCCAGCTCGGCGCTGTTGTAGCTAATCAGGTCATCAAAATGATCGAAAATAAAATCCGCCACCCGCTGCTCCTGGGGCGATAATGACGGGTACTGCTCTTTCAGTCGTTCATCAAGCTGTTGCATAAGACCTCTGTAACTTTCGTTTCACCGCACTATACCGTTAACGTCTTTCATAATGCATGCCAGTTCGACAAAAAACCCCCATCGCCAGCAGCAATTGAAACTTTACGTTCAGACATGGAACAGCTTTTGCAACCCTCTGCGGACATTTCGCTTAATTGAGGACACCCCATGCAAAGTCATGTTGCCGCCCGCGGGATGGCGGTTGCGCCCCATCATCTGGCCAGCCAGAGCGCGCTGGCGGTTCTGCGCGAAGGCGGAAGCGCCATAGAAGCGATGGTCGCCGCCGCTGCGACCATCGCCGTGGTTTACCCGCATATGAACGGCCTCGGCGGCGATGGCTTCTGGCTTATCGTGCCCCCCGAGGGCGATCCCATCGCCATTGACGCCAGCGGCGCGGCGGGGTCGCTGGCGACGCCGCAGGCCTACGCCGGCCTCGCGCAGATCCCCCACCGCGGACCGCAGGCGGCCCTGACCGTGGCGGGCACCGTCAGCGGCTGGGACGAAGCGCTTAAGGTTTCGCGGGAGTTAACCGGGAAATCGCTGCCGCTGACGCGTCTGCTGGAAGATGCCATCGGCTACGCCGCCGGCGGTATCCCGGTGACCGCCTCGCAGGCCAGCGCGACCGCCGATAAATTCAGCGAACTGCGCGACCAGCCCGGCTTCGCCGAAACCTTTCTGGTGGACGGCCAGCCGCCGAAGGCCGGGAGCCGCTTTTTGCAGCCGGCGCTGGCGAACACCCTGCGCCGATTAACCGAAGACGGTTTAGACAGCTTCTATCGCGGGCCGCTGGCGGAGCAGCTGGCCCGCGGTATGGAAAAGTATGGACTGCCCGTCACCCTTAGCGACCTGCGGCAGCATCGCGCTCGCCGCCCCCAGCCGCTCAGGCTGGCGCACCGGCACGGCGAACTGTGGAACCTCGCGCCGCCGACCCAGGGGCTGGTTTCGCTGGCGATCCTCGGCATCACCGACAGGCTGGCGATGGCCAATGCCGACGATGCGATGACCGTCCACCGAATTGTGGAGGCGACCAAGCTGGCCTTCGGCCTGCGCGACGCGCATATCACCGATCCCCGCCACCTTGATGTCGATATCCAGAGCCTGCTGACGCCGGCGGCGCTGCAGCCGCTGGCGGAGAATATCGACGACCAACGGGCGGCCCCGTGGGGCGCGGGCAAAGGCCCGGGCGACACCGTATGGATGGGGGTTATCGATAAAAGCGGGCTGGCGGTTTCCTTTATCCAAAGCCTGTACCACGAGTTCGGCAGCGGCGTGGTGCTGCCGGAAAGCGGCATTGTCTGGCAGAACCGCGGGGCATCGTTCAGCCTCGACCCGCGCCACCTGCTGGCGCTGGCGCCCGGCAAGCAGCCGTTTCACACCCTCAACCCCGCCGCCGCAAGGCTGAACGATGGCCGGGTGATGGTGTACGGATCCATGGGCGGCGACGGCCAGCCGCAAACTCAGGCCGCTATTTTCACCCGCTACGTCATGCAAAACGTGCCGCTACAGGAGAGCATCACCCGGCCGCGCTGGCTGCTGGGACGCACCTGGGGGCAGACTTCCGACTCGCTCAAGCTGGAGGGCCGCTTCAGCGCCGAAAGCGTTGCCCGCCTGCGTCAGCTGGGGCACGACGTTGACGTGCTGGCCGATTTTAGCGAAGCCATGGGCCACGCCGGGGCGATTGTTCGCCATCCCAACGGCCTGTTTGAGGGGGCCAGCGATCCGCGCAGCAACGGCTCCGCCGCCGGTTATTAGGAGCTGATGATGAACACACCGCACAACGAATGGGACGCTTACCTCACACAAATGGAACAGCTGCTGGCGCTGGAGCTGGACGATGCGCGGCGCGCAGAGCTCAGGGTGCAGTTTAGCCGCATTGCCGCCATGGCCGGGCCGCTGCTGGCCTTTCCCCTCGACGATCGCGTCGAAATCGCCGGAGTCTATAAAGCATGAAGCTACCTGAAATGACGATTCACGAAATCCAGCGCGCGCTGGCCGCCGGCGAGCTCAGCGCCAAAGAGATCGCCCGCCACACCCTGGAGAACATCGCCCGCGTTAACCCGCAGATCAACGCCTGGACCCACGTCAGCGAAAAGCGCATGCTCGCTGAGGCGGAGAATATCGATACCCTGCGGCGGGAAAAAAAGCCCCTGCCCGCGCTGGCAGGCGTTCCCTACGCGGTGAAAAATCTGTTCGATGTCGCCGGCCATACCACCCTTGCCGGGGCGCAGCTGCTGAGCGATCGCCCCGCCGCCGCCGCCGACAGCTGGGCGGTGCGCCAGCTGCATAGCGCGGGCGCGCTGCTCTCCGGGATGCTGAATATGGATGCCTACGCCTACGGTTTTACCACCGAGAACAGCCACTACGGGGCGACGCGTAACCCGCACGATCTTTCGCGGATCGCAGGCGGCTCCTCGGGCGGGTCGGCGGCGGCGGTGGCCGCCGGGCTGGTGAATTTCTCGCTGGGCAGCGATACCAACGGCTCCATTCGCGTCCCGGCCTCACTGTGCGGGATCTTCGGCCTCAAGCCGACCTTTGGCCGTTTATCGCGCTCCGGCAGCCATCCTTTCGTCGCCAGCCTCGACCATATCGGTCCATTTGCCCGCTGCGTCAGCGACCTTTCGGCGGTCTACGATGCGCTGCAGGGTCGCGATCCGGGCGATGGTTTTCAGGCCGACAAGGCCAGCGAGCGCACGGCTAATCTGCTGTCGCGCGGTCTCGAAGGCCTGCGCTGCGCCACGCTCGGCGGTTATTTTACGACATGGTGCGATAACGACGCCCGTGCGGCCGTCACTCGCGTCGCCGGGGCGCTGGCGGCGCATGAGGCTGTGATTTTCCCGGAGGCGGAGCTGGCCCGCTCGGCGGCGTTTATTATCAGCGCCGCCGAGGGCGGAAATCAGTACCTGCCCGCGCTGCGTAGCCAGCCCGAACGTTTTGAGCCGAACTCCCGCGAGCGCCTGCTGGCGGGCGCGATGATCCCGTCGGCATGGTATCTTCAGGCCCAGCGCTTCCGCCGCCACGCGCAGCAGGCGTTTAAAGCCCTGTTCGCCCATACGGATGTGCTGATCGCCCCGGCCACGCCGTGCAGCGCGACGCTCATCGGCGCGCAGACCATGGAGATTAACGGCCAGCCGCTGCCGATTCGCGCCAGCATGGGGATGCTGACCCAGCCCATCTCCTTCCTTGGCCTGCCGGTGGTCACCGTGCCGCTGCGTACGGCGAACGGTCAGCCGATTGGCCTGCAGCTGATTGCCGCGCCTTTTAATGAACAAGCCTGTCTGCGCGCGGCGCGGGCGCTGGAAGAGATGGGCATTACCGACGCCCGCCCGGTGGAGATAGCAGCATGATGACGCAAGAGCAGATTAATCGCCCGTTGGTTCTCGCCGAGGTGACGGCGGCGTTTTACCGCTATGAGGAAGCGCTGGTGAGCAACGATATCGCGGTACTGGATGAGCTGTTCTGGCACGATAAGCGCACGGTGCGGCTGGGGGCCGGGGAAAATCTCTACGGTATCGACGAAATCCGCGCCTTTCGCGCCGCCCGCCCGGCCGCCGGCCTGCAGCGCGCGCTGCGGCACACCACCATCACCACCTTCGGCGAGGATTACGCGGTGTGCAGCACCGAATTCACCCGCGAAGGCAGCGAACGCATTGGCCGACAGCAGCAAACCTGGGTGCGCTTCCCCTGCGGCTGGCGCATCGTCGCCGCCCAGGTGAGTTTGATGAGTTAAGCCCCGCGCCTTTCCCGGTATCCCCCGGGTTGCGCTGCGCTTACCCGGGCTACGGGTCCTACCGGATTGCGGCCGTTTGCAGAGCTGTAGCCCGGGTAAGCCGCTTGCGGCGCGACCCGGGGAACGCCTTTACCCCCGGAACGGATGAACGTCGCGCCAGTGGTCGGCAATCTGCTGACGAGTGCAGACCCAAACCTGGTCGTGCTGCTGCACATAATCAAGGAAACGCTGCAGCGCGCGGAAGCGGCCCGGGCGCCCCAGCAGGCGGCAGTGCATCCCGATGGACATCATCTTCGGCGCGCTGGCCCCCTCGGCGTACAGCACATCGAAGCTGTCTTTCAAATAGGTGTAAAACTGCTCGGCGGTATTGAACCCCTGGGCGGTGGCAAAGCGCATATCGTTGGCGTCGAGGGTATAAGGTACGATCAGGTGCGGCTTACGCGTCCCGTCGCCGCAGGCCACCTCGCTCCAGAACGGCAGATCGTCGCCATAATAGTCGCTGTCGTAATCAAAACCGCCGTGCTCCACCACCAACTGGCGGGTATGGGGACTATCGCGCCCGGTATACCAGCCGGTGGGCGGTTTGCCAAACAGATCGGTTAACACCTGCACGGCTTTATGAAGATGCTCCCGCTCCTGCTCGATAGGCATATTCTGGTAGTGGATCCAGCGCCAGCCGTGGCTGACCACGTCATAGTTCGCCGACTTAATCGCCTCGACCACCTCGGGATGACGCGCCAGCGCCATGGCGACGCCAAACACGGTCAGCGGCAGTCCCCGCTGGCTGAACTCATTATGGATGCGCCAGAAACCGGCGCGGCTGCCGTACTCATACAGCGAATCCATCGACATATGCCGGTCAGGATAGCTGGCGGCGCCGATAATATCGGACAGAAACTGCTCAGAACCGGCATCGCCGTGCAGCACGTGGTTTTCCGAGCCCTCTTCGTAGTTCAGAACAAACTGCACGGCGATGCGCGCATTGTTCGGCCACCGCGCGTGCGGCGGCTGTCCACCGTAGCCGCGCAGGTCGCGCGGGTAATCGTCTGCCAAAAATGCCATCTGCTACCTCTTCATATTAAAAGGGATTTAATGCCTGAAATTTGCCGCTCAACGCCTTGGCTTCCGGAAACCCTAAATCGCCCTGCTTGCTGGTCGACAGGCCTAACGCCACCAGCGACTCAACCATTTTGACCGCCGCGCTGACGCCATCGATCACCGGCACGCGCAGCTCGCGGGTCAGCTCCTGGGCCAGCGTCGCCATCCCGCCGCAGCCCAGCACGATAGCCCCGCAGCCGTCCTCTTTTAGCGACTGGATACAGCGCGCTCGTACTTTCTCCTGCGCCAGACCGCTGCCGTCCTCCAGCGCCAGCACCGGTAAATCAATGGCGTGCAGGGCGGCGCAGTGGTCATGAAAACCATACTGGTGCAGCAGATGACGGGCGATGATCAGGGTGCGCGGCAGCGTGGTCACGATGGAAAAACGGGTGGCCACCAGCGTCGCCATATGCATCGCCGCTTCGGCAATCCCCACCACCGGCCCCTGCGCCAGCTCGCGCGCCGCCAGCAGCCCGGGGTCGCCAAAACAGGCGATCACGTGCCCGTCTACCCCCTGTTGACGACCGGCTTTGATCTGCTCCAGCACGCCCACGGCGGCGATGGCTTCATCAAAGTGGCCCTCTATCGACGGCACGCCCTCGCGGGGGCAGACCGCCAGAATCTCGGTTCCCGGCGCGGCAGCCGCCCGCGCGGCGGCGCCGATGGTTTCCGTCATAGCCAGGCTGGTGTTGGGGTTGATGACTTGTATACAAACAGCGGCCATTACGGCTCCTTATAGCCGGCAAACAGCCGGGCAAAATCGGGCAGAGTCACGCCAGAGCGCTCAAAACAGAGGCTGGCGACAATATGTTCAAAATGGTGGCTTAAGGCGTCGCTCAGGGGCTGGAGCGCCTTGTCGCGCAGCAGCTGGACAAGCTGTTCGTGATCGTCGCAGCGGCAGCCCTGACGCCACGGCGATCCCCACGCCGCGATAACCAAGGATGAACGCTGGCTCAGGCGGGTCACCATCTCGGTGAGCACCTGATTGCCGGAGATCGCCTGCAGCTGGATATGAAACTCGGCCGAATAGCGGATCGCCGCCGGGCCGTCATAGCGTTCATGCGCCTGTTGCTCCTGACGGATAATGGCCTCCAGCGCCGCCAGGTGCGGCGGCTGGCAGCGGGTCAGCACATCCGGCAGGTTGGCCACCTCCAGCAGCGCGCGGGTACGGAAGATCGCCTGCGCCTCTTCGACCGTTGGGCTGGCGACCTGTGCACCACGTTTGGGCGTCAGGGCGACCATTTGCACAGTCGCGAGTCGTTGCAGCACTTTTCTGATCCCGGTGCGGCTTACGCCAAACACCTCCGCCAGCGCCTCCTCCGGCAGTTTGCTCCCCGGCGGCAGCTGATGCTCGACGATCGCGGTCATCAGCGCCTGATAGATGGATTCGTCTTTATCCTGCAGTTCTGGCGCGGCCTGCAGACGATGTTGGTTGCTCATTAACCACTCCGACTTTCACTTTTTGATATCGAATCGTATACATAAAATTTAATTCTTGCATACAAAATTAACTGTTTTGGCCTGATTCCTGCAACAGCCTCGGCAATCCATTTAAACGGGTGTTCATTTACAGGAGCAGGTTTCATGCCAAATCAACAAAATACGCATCAGGTTAAGGCCGCTGATCCCCACGCTGGATACAGCCCACGGCTTTGCAATGAGGATCTGGCGCCAACGCGCGACCAGAACTGGAGCTGGTACAACATCTTTTCTTTCTGGATGTCGGACGTGCACAGCATGGGAGGCTACGTGGTGGCGGCAAGCTTCTTTACCCTTGGTCTTGCGAGCTGGCAGGTGCTGCTGTGCCTGCTGGTGGGGATTTGCATCGTTCAGCTGTGCGCTAACCTGGTGGCGAAGCCCAGCCAGATGGCGGGGGTGCCCTACGCGGTCATTTGCCGTCAGGCGTTTGGCGTCTTTGGGGCCAATATTCCGGCGGTGATCCGCGGGCTTATCGCCTTCGCGTGGTACGGCATTCAGACCTATCTCGCCGCCAACGCGCTGATGCTGGTGCTGCTGAAGTTCTGGCCCTCGCTGTCGACGCTCACCGCTTCCAGCTTCCTTGGCCTGTCGCATCTGGGCTGGCTCTGCTTCGCCACCATGTGGCTGCTGCAGGCGATGGTGTTCTGGCACGGGATGAACGCCATCAAGCGCTTTATCGATATCGCCGGCCCGGCGGTCTACGTGGTAATGCTGGCGCTGGCGGGATGGATTGTATACAAGACCGGTTTTGACGGGATCTCCTTTACCCTCGCCAGCAAATCGCTGAGCGCCGGGGAGCAGACCTGGCAGATGATCACCGCCACCGCGCTGGTGGTCTCCTACTTCTCCGGCCCGCTGCTCAACTTTGGCGATTTCTCGCGCTACGGCAAAAGCATGGGTGAGATCCGCCGCGGCAACCGCTGGGGCCTGCCGTTTAACTTCCTGCTGTTCTCCATCGTGACCGTGGTGATTGTCTCCGGCACGCAGTCGCTGTTTGGCCGCATGATCACCGACCCGATTGAGACCGTGAGCCGCGTGGGTAACGACCTGGCGGTCGCCATTGGCCTGCTGACCATGATCACCGCCACCATCGGGATTAATATCGTGGCCAACTTTGTCTCTCCGGCGTTCGATTTCTCTAACTGCTCGCCGCAGAAAATCAGCTTCCGCACCGGCGGGATGATTGCCGCCGTAGGGTCTATTCTGCTGACGCCGTGGAACCTGTTTAACTCGCCGGAGCTGATCCACTACACCCTCGACGTGCTGGGGGCGTTTATCGGCCCGCTGTTCGGTATCCTGATCGTGGACTTTTACATCATTAAGCGCGGCAAGGTTTCCGTTAACGACCTGTTCGACGACACGCCAAAAGGCCAGTACTGGTACCGCAACGGCTTTAACCCGAAAGCGATCGCCGCCCTGGTACCCTCCGTCGCGATTGGTCTGGTCATCAGCTTTATTCCGGCCCTGCACGAAGTGGCTAACTTTAGCTGGTTTATCGGCGTCTTCCTGAGCGGCGCGGCCTACCGCTGGATCGCCCGCGACGAGCGCGTCGGCGCCACCGCCGGCTTCAGCGCCCTCGCCCAGAAAGAGTAACCCGGCTTTCCCGCCGCGGCGTCACGTCGCGGCGGCTCTCCGCCTGCGCAAACTGGCATTAATCTTGCTCAATCAACCTATCCTTTCGCTAACCCACAGGGCAGCTATGATGTTTGACTACCATGCCGCGGTTCGCGGCGCATTTTTCGATATCGCCGGGGTTGCCGAGAGCGCCGACGATATCGCCCGCCAGGCGCGCTATCTGGAGGATGGCGTGTTGTTTCTTCGCGACGGACGCATTCAGGCGCTGCTGCCGTGGCAGGAGGGCGAACGCTTTCTGCACCCGCAGAAGGGCTATCGCGACCTGCGCGGTAAGCTACTGCTGCCGGGGTTTGTCGATGCCCACGTCCACTATCCGCAAACCGAGATGATCGGCGCATTTGGCGAGCAGCTGCTGGAGTGGCTCACCACTTATACCTTTCCCGTGGAGAGCCAGTTTGCCGATGCCGACTACGCCGCGGAGATCGCGCAGTTTTTTGTCAACCAGCTGCTGAGCCACGGCACCACCACCGCACTGGTTTTTTGTACGCTGCATCCGCAATCGGTGGATGCCCTGTTTAACGAAGCGCTGCGCCTGAATATGCGCCTGCTCGCCGGCAAAGTGATGATGGATCGCCACGCGCCGGACTACCTGAGCGAAAGCGCGGAGCAGAGCTACCGGCAAACTCGCGAACTGATTGAACGCTGGCACCGGCGCGGCCGCCTCGGCTATGCCATTACGCCGCGCTTCGCGCCGACCTCAACGCCGGAGCTGCTGGCCGCGGTGCGGCAGCTGCGGGAAGAGTTTCCCGATACCTGGCTGCATACCCATTTGAGCGAAAACCTCAACGAAGTGGCCTGGGTAAAAAGCCTGTGGCCGGAGCATGAGCACTATCTTGACGTCTACCATCACTATCGGCTGACCGGCGAGCGCAGCGTGTTTGCCCACGGCATTCACCTGGCGGACGCCGAGTGGCAGTGCCTGCACGAGACCGGTTCAGCGCTGGCCTTCTGCCCGACGTCAAACCTGTTTCTCGGCAGCGGGCTGTTTCGTTTACCGGCCTGCTGGCAGAACAAAGTGCGCATGGGCATCGGTAGCGATGTTGGCGCGGGCACAACGTTCAGTATGCTGCGCACCCTCGGCGAGGCGTATAAGGTCAGCCAGCTGCAAAGCTATCGCCTGCGCGCCAGCGAAGCCTTCTACCATGCGACCCTTGGCGGCGCGCGCGCGCTGCGCCTTGACGAGAAGATTGGCAATTTCCAGCCCGGCAAAGAGGCCGATTTCGTGGTTATCGACCCGGCGGTCACGCCGCTGCAAAGGTTACGCAGCGGGCGCTGCAAAGATATCTATGAACAGCTGTTCGTGCTGATGACCCTGGGCGATGAACGTAATATCAGCGAGACGTGGGTAAACGGCGAGCGCGTGTGGGGGGATGCGGCTGCGCAGTAGTCCCTTTCCCGGAGGCGGCACGTTGTGCCTGTCCGGGCTACCAGACCACAGACAGCGCCGAACTCATAGCCCGGACAGGCGCGCAGCGCCGCCTCCGGGGAAATTTAGCTGCCGCGATAGGTGGACCAGCCGCCGGGGGCAATTAAAAACGGTAAATGATAGTGCTCGCCGGCCGCTTCGCGGATGACGAAATCAATCTGCGCGCTCAGGTAGAGCGTCTCGCGCCCGCTGGCGGCAAACCACTCGCCGATTTCCGCGCACAACCGGTAACGCCCCGGCGCCAGCGTCCCGGCGCCGAGTTCGCCAATGCGACCGTTATCATCGGTGACGCCGCGGGCAACCAGCGCGCCTTCGCGCTCCAGCGCAATCTTTACGCCCTGCGCCGGTCGGCCGGTGGAAATATCCAGAATATGAGTGCTTAAGGTACTCATTCGCCAATCGCTCCTTCCAGTCTTAATAGGGTGATTTCGCGCAGCTGCGCTAACGCGTCCTCGACTTCTGCGCGCTCGCTGTTTTGCAGGCGACGCGACAGCGCCGCCAGGATTTCATCCCCGCTGCGCCCTTTCGCGCGAATCAAAAAGACCCGGCCAAATCGCGCTTCGTAGCGGGCGTTGCCCTCTTTCAGCGCCTGCGCCAGCGCAGCATCGCGGTCATCAACGCTTCCCTGTTCCTGACGCGAGAGCGCCGCGTGCGCCTGAGACCCGGCGGGCTTTTCGCCGATACGCGGATGGGCGCTTAGCGCCTCGGTCAGCTCCGCTTCGCCCCACGCCGCCATCAGCCGCCGGGCGGCGCTGAGTAAATCAGCGCGGCTGCGCCAGGGCCGGCCGGCGGCCAGCGCCGCCGCCCAGCCGGAGATGGCCACGCAGGGTTCCAGCACGGCGACGGCATGTTCGCCGCTCAGCTGATTAAAGTGATTCAGCGCGATCATCGGTGCTCCTTGTGGCCGCCGCCGCGGCCGGTTTCTCTTCCGGAATAATCAGATTCAGGACAATCGCCACCAGCCCGCCGCTGGTCGCCGCGGAACCGAACAGGTTACCCACGATCGGCGGGAAGTGGGTCAGAAACGCCGGAACCGCTTCAATGCCGAGACCAAAACCGAAGGCCAGGCCAACGATCAGCATATCGCGACGGGTTAGCGGTTTCTGGGTGATAATGCGGATCCCCGCCGCCACAACGCAGCCAAACATCACCATCGTCGCGCCGCCCAGCACCGGCGCCGGGATCTGGCGCAGTATCTCGCCGAACGGCGGAAACAGGCCCAGCAGAATCAAAATCACCCCGATGTAGCGGCCAACGTAGCGGCTGGCGACGCCAGTCATCTGAATCACGCCGTTGTTTTGCGCAAAGGTGGTATTGGGGAACGCGCACAGCATCGCCGCCACCATGCAGCTTATGCCATCGGCAAGAATGCCGCCTTTCAGCCGCGAACGAAAGTCCTCGTCATCTATCGACTGCTGAGAGATCAGGCAATTGGCCGTCAGATCGCCTACCGCCTCAAGAATGCAGACCAGCGACACCAGCGCAATCGGCAGAAAAATCGCGCTGTTAAACTGAAAACCAAACGGGAACAGCTGCGGTAAGCGGAACCAGACATCGCCGACGCCTTTAAGCTGGAACGATCCGCTCAGCGCCGCCGCCGCGCAGCCGACGGCAATCCCCACCACCACCGAAGAGAGACGCAGCCAGCGGTTTTTCGCACAGCTCAGCAGGACGATGGTCCCCAGCGTGCCCGCGCCGAGGGCGATATTGCTCATGCTGGCAAACGCTTTAGCCTGCTCGCCGCCGCACCAGTTAATGACGCTGACTTTAATCAGGCTAATGCCGATCAGCGCAATCACGCTGCCGGTAATCACCGGAGTAAAAATGCGCTTCAGCGGTTCAATAAAGCGGCTAACGAGACAGGGCACCAGCGCGGCAACAACGTTGACGCCAAACAGCATGGCCATAATATCCTGCGGCGTGCCGCCCTGCCCTTTTACCCACATACCGCCGGCAATGGCGACGCCGAGGAACGCAAAGCTGGTCCCCTGCATACAGATCATGCCCGCGCCGATCCCCCACAGGCGGTTGGATTGCAGGAAGGTCCCGATGCCGGAAGCCAGCAGGGACATGCTGATCAAATAGGGCAGCCACTCCCCCAGCCCCAGCGCCGCGCCGATAATCAGCGGCGGCGTAATAATGCCTACCAGCCCGGCGAGTACGTGCTGTAAGGCGCTAAAAAAAGCCGGGAGCGGCGGGATCCGCTGCTCAAGGCCGTACAGTAAGCCGCCGTTTTTTTCATCTGACATGGTCGTTTCATCCCGTTGCGAATAAGCGTGCGGGAACGGGTGCACAAAACAGGCCAAATTCGCTCACATTTGCGCAACATTTAATTTTATTCCGTTTTTTCAAGCAGATAACCCATCATTTTTGCCAGATCCCTGGCGTCTGACCTCGGCAAGACAATGAAACATTAGATTCTCAATTACAAATTTAGAAATTATTGATTCATAAAAAGGCAATAAAACCCGCTCTGCGCACCAGCGTTGTGCAACCGCACGGTCGCGGGGAGCCCGAATCGGCGAAATCAGCGCCTGCGCCAAAGTGGTACGCAAATTGCTCAAGCCAATAACGACGTATGTAAAGGAGAAGCAAATGAAAGCATTAGTTATCGGCGGCGGAATCGGCGGCCTGAGCGCGGCGGTGGCATTAAAAAATGCCGGTATCCACTGCGAAGTCTTTGAAGCGGTGAAAGAAATCAAGCCGGTGGGCGCGGCTATCTCCATCTGGCCTAACGGCGTTAAGTGCATGAAGCATTTAGGCATGGGGGATATTATCGAGAGTTACGGCGGCCCCATGTATTTTCTGGCTTACAAGGATTATCTGCGCGGGGAGACTCTGACGCAGTTCAGCCTCGCGCCGCTGGTGGCGCGCACCGGTGGCCGTCCCTGTCCGGTTTCCCGCGCCGAGCTGCAGCGCGAGATGCTCAACTTCTGGGGGCGCGACGCCGTGCAGTTTGGTAAACGCGTCACCCGCTGCGAAGAAAACGCCGACGGGGTTCGCGTCTGGTTTACCGACGGGTCGATGGCTGAAGGCGATTTTCTGATCGCCGCCGACGGTAGCCATTCGGCGCTGCGCCCGTACGTGCTCGGCTATACCCCTGAGCGCCGCTACGCAGGCTACGTTAACTGGAACGGTCTGGTGGAAATTGATGAGGCGATTGCGCCGGGCAACCAGTGGACCACCTTCGTCGGCGAGGGGAAACGGGTGTCGCTGATGCCGGTCTCCGATGGACGGTTTTACTTTTTCTTTGATGTTCCGCTCCCGGCGGGGCTGGCCGAGGATCGCAGCACCCTGCGGGCGGATCTTAGTCGCTACTTCAGCGGCTGGTCGCCGCAGGTGCAGAAGCTGATCGCCTCCCTCGACCCGCAGACCACCAACCGCATTGAAATCCATGATATCGAGCCGTTTGAACGGCTGGTTCGCGGCAAGGTGGCGCTGCTGGGCGATGCCGGGCACAGCACCACGCCGGATATCGGCCAGGGCGGCTGCGCGGCGCTGGAGGATGCGGTGGTGCTGGGGGATCTGTTCCGCCAGAGCCGGAATATCACCGAGGTATTGCGCCAGTACGAAGCGCAGCGCTGCGACCGGGTCCGCGACCTGGTGCTGAAGGCGCGTAAGCGCTGCGATGTGACCCATGGCAAAGATATGGCGCTGACGGAAGCCTGGTACCAGGAACTGAAATCCGAAACCGGGGAGCGGATTATCAACGGTCTGTGCGAAACCATTCAGGGCGGCCCGCTGGGGTAAAGATGCTGGCATCAGCCCCCTTCCCGGCTCGCGGCGTAAACGCCTTAGCCGGGCTACCGGATCGCAGACGCCGGGAAACCCGTAGCCCCGGTCAGCTCGTAGCCCGGCTAAGGGCAACGCGAGCCGGGAAGAAGCCACGCCGATGCATCACCCCGACACCGTCCCGGAGGCGGCGCTGCGCGCCTGTCCGGGCTACCGGATCGCAGATGCCGGGGAACCTGTAGCCCGGTCAGCGCAGCGCCACCGGGGAAGCAGGCCGCAGAGTATTTCAGGCCGGGCCTGTTCCCGGCTCGCGGCGTAAACGCCTTAGCCGGGCTACCGGATCGTAGACGCCGGGCAACCCGTAGCCCCGGTCAGCGCAGCTCGTAGCCCGGCTAAGCGCAGCGCGAGCCGGGAAGAAGCCACGCCGATGCATCACCCCGACACCGTCCCGGAGGCGGCGCTGCGCGCCTGTCCGGGTAAGCAGGTCGCAGAGTATTTCAGGCCGGGTCTGTTCCCGGCTCGCGGCGTAAACGCCTTAGCCGGGCTACCGGATCGCAGACGCGGGGAACCTGTAGCCCGGTCAGCGCAGCGCCACCGGGGAAGCAGGCCGCAGAGTATTTCAGGCCGGGCATATTACGCAGACGGGGGGGAAGCCGCTGTCCCGGCCTGCATCTCCTCCATCACGGCGGTCAGCTTCTGGATCGCCATCTGCGCCGGGCGGGAGAGCTGGCGCGATGGCGCGGTGCACAGGGCCAGGGTGAGCGGGCGCAGCAGCTTGTTGCGCAGCGGGACAAACGCCAGCTGCCCGAGCTTCACCTCTTCCAGCACGTCCAGACGGCTGAGAATAGTCACGCCGCCGCCTTTAAGCACCAGCGATTTAATCAGCCGGATATCGTTGCAGCTGATACTGTTCGCCGGGAAAAAATCATAATGGCGATAGAGCATCGCGACCCGATCGTGGACGATCAGCGGCGCGCCGGGAACAATATGCCGCTCCTCGCTGAGTTCGCCCAGGGACAGCATCGCAGCCTGCGCCTGGGGGTGATCCGGGCGCATCACCGCGCCCATCTCCAGTTCAGCAAAGGCCAGTACGCTCAGTCCGGCCTGGCCTTCAGGATCCAGAATCAGGCCGAAATCAAGATCCGCCTGCCGCACCTTCTGGCTGACGGTATGGCTATCCGCGACCTGCAAATTCAGCTCGAGCCACTGCCAGCTGCCGATAATCTCCGCCAGCGCGGCGGCAAAGCTCCCTTCCGCCAGCGCCTGCACCATGCCAAGGCTAACGGTGCCGCGCTTTAGCCCCTGCAGCTCATCAAACTTTTGCCGCGTCAGATGAAACTCCTTTTGCCAGCGCAGCAGATTGTCGTACAGCAGCTCTCCGGCGGTGGTCATGCGCAGCCCTTCCGGCAGGCGTTCGAACAGCGGCGTGCCGAAGGCCTCTTCCGCCTGCAAGATTTGCCGGTTGATGGCCGAGGCGGAAATATGCAGCTTTTCTGCCGCCCGCCGCAGGCTACCGCTGCGGGCGACCTCGGCAAAATAGAGGGCGAAACGTGAAAATGGGCTCATCGGTGACCTGTTCTCTTTTTTGCAACGGCTGGATGAATTCTTGCTGATGGATGTCAACACCCTAATATGACAACAATAAACTCACAACAATTAAACAAATGTTTTTGTGAGCAGGAAGAGAAGCCATGAACAGACCACAACCCACCCCACCCGCCCATTGCACCTTTGAGCCGGAGGACTGGCTGCGCCTGGCGAAATGCTGGCACCCGGTCGCCCGCGCCTGCGATATCGGCCCCGCGCCGGTAAAAGCCACCCTGCTTGATGAGCAGCTGGTGATCTATCGTATTAAGGGCCAGGTGGTGGTCGCTCGCGACGTCTGTCCCCACCGCGGCGTGCCGCTGACGCTCGGCTTTCACGATGAAGAAGGGATCGTCTGCCCGTACCACGGCCTGCGCTTCGGCGAAGATGGCCGCTGTAACCGTATCCCATCCAGCCCCGACCAGCCGGTACCGGCGAAGCTCAACCTCACCAGCTTTGCGGTTGAGGAGCGCTATGGCCTGATCTGGACCTGCCTGGCCTTCGACCCGGAGAACCCGATGCCGCTGCCGGTGATGCCGCACTGGCACGACGACGGCTTTCAGCAAATCAACTGCCCGGCCTTTGAGGTCAACGGCTTTGCGGGGCGCCAGGTCGAGGGCTTTCTGGATGTCGCCCATTTCGCCTGGATCCATACCGATACTTTCGCCGACCCGGATAACCAGGTGGTGCCGAACTATAACCCGCAGGAGACGTCGTTTGGTTTTATCGCCGATTACTGGAGTTCGGTCGGCAACTATCCCGCCAGCTCCGAGTTTCGCGCGCCGGAGGGCTTCCAGTGGCTGCGTCATTTCGAGATGCATCTGCCGTTTACCGCCACCCTGACGATTCATTTTCCCGGTGAGGCCAGGCTGGTGATTATGAACGCCGCCTCGCCGGTTTCCTCGCGGATAACCCGGATGTTCGCGCCCATCGCGCGTAATTTCGATCTGCACGTGCCGGTAGAGGATGTTCACGCCTTTAACCTGCGCGTCTTTGAGGAAGATCGCCTGATGGTGGAGACCCAGCGCCCGGAGAGACTGCCGCTGGATTTAACGCTCGAAGCGCATATCCCCGCCGATCGCAGCTCCATCGCCTATCGCCGCGGACTGAAAAAAATGGGCTTCGGCGACTTTTTCCTCGTTTAAGTGGAGAGCCATCATGAGCGATGTAGTAGAGGTTATCGTTGACGGCCTCTGGCGCCAGGGCAGCCAGAACCTCGCCGTCAGGCTGGTGGCGCGGGACGGGCGACCGCTCCCCGCCTGGCAGCCCGGCGCGCATATTGACGTTCATCTGCCGTGCGGCATTATCCGCCAGTATTCGCTGACCGGCCCGGAGGACGCAGACGACGGCTACCTGATCTGCGTGGCGCTGGAGAAAGCGTCACGCGGCGGTTCGCGCTATATTCATCAGCAGCTGCGCCCCGGCCAGACGCTGTTGATTTCTCCCCCGCGCAATCTGTTTCCCTTACGGGCGGCGGAGCGGGTGACGCTGCTGGCCGCCGGTATCGGCATTACGCCGCTGTACGCAATGGCGCTAAGGCTGGAGGCGGAGGGCGTGCCGTTTACGCTGCACTATTACCTGAAAAATCGCGCCCAGGGGGCGTTTGTCCGCGAACTGCAGCGGCGATTCCGCGCCGAAAGCGTGGTGATTCACAGCTCTTGCGAAGGAGACAGCGCCCGGCAGCATTTAGCCGCCGCGCTGAACAAGACGCATACCGGATATCCGATTTATCTCTGCGGGCCAGAGGGATTTATGGCCGCCGCGCGCCGGGTCGCCATGGAACAGGGCTGGGCGGAAACGCTGATCCATAGCGAAGCCTTTCAGCCTGTCGCGATGCCCGCCGGCGCTGAGGAGGGAGAAACGTTTAGCGTGACGCTTGCGTCCTCGGGAGAGCGGTGGCCGGTGCCCCCGCATAAGACCATCGCCCAGGTGCTCCAGGAGAACGGCGTCGCCGTCCCCCTCTCCTGCGAGATGGGGATTTGCGGCGCCTGCCTGACGCCGGTTCTCGAGGGGGTTGTCGACCACCGCGACACCGTGCAGTCGGAGGCGGAGAAATCCGCCGGCGCGCAGCAGATCGCCCTGTGCTGCTCCCGCAGCCGGTCGGCGAATCTGTGCATTGATTTATAGCCCGTCGGCGCTAGCAGGCAAAGACCCGCGCCTCGCCCACCACCTCAATGCGTACCGCCGCCCCCGGCCGCCATAACTGCCGGCTGACGGTTTTGACGATCAGCGGCTCGCCCTGGCCGGGCATCGCCAGGGTTAACGTTGACAGGTGGCCGCTAAAGTCCACATCGCGTACGGTGAGCGACTGTCCATCCGCCGGAGAGGGGGAAATAACCAGCTGCTCGGGGCGCAGCATGACCCTTCCCTGGCCGACGGCATGCGGATCATCGATTGAAATTTCGCCAATCGCACAGCGCGCCCGCCCGCCGCGAAGCTCGGCGGGCAGCACCAGCGCATCGCCGAGAAATAGCGCGGTCTCTTCATCGACGGGACGGCTGTAGACCTCATACGGCGTGCCGACCTGGGCAAAACGTCCCTGGCGCATCACCGCGACCTGGCTGGCAAAGGAGAGCGCTTCATTCTGATCGTGAGTCACCAGAATCGACGCGACCCCGGCCTGCGCCAGTAAATCGGCGGTGGCTTTGCGCGTGGCCGCGCGCAGCCCGGTATCGAGAGCGGAAAAAGGCTCATCAAGCAGCATCAGCGCGGGCCGCTGCGCCAGCGCGCGCGCCAGGGCTACGCGCTGCTGCTGACCGCCGGAGATTTCGTGCGGCCAGTGGTTCGCCAGTTGACGGTCCAGCGACACCCTCTCCATCAGCGCCGCCACCTGCTGATATTTCTCCTGCCGGCTGCCGTCGAGGCCCCAGGCGATATTGTCCGCGACGTTCAGATGGGGGAACAGCGCGCCTTCCTGCGGCACGTAGCCCACCCCGCGCAGGTGGGCGGGAATAAATGTCCCCTGCGCAAACAGCGTGCGCCCCTGCATAACAATGCGCCCGCTATCCGGCGTTTCGAAACCGGCGAGGATCCGCAGCAGCGTGGTTTTACCGGAGCCGGAGGGACCAACTATCGCCGTCCGGCTGCCTGCGGCCACCGTCAGATTCAGGTTTTCGAGCACCCGCGTACCGGCAAAAGATTTTGAGATTGAGGAGAGTTCAAGCATTTACAGGCCTGCGATTTTTTTCGACTGGATATAGAGAATGCCGGTCAGCGGCAGCGAAAGCAGAATCATCAGCATCGCGTAAGGCGCGGCGGCGACGTAATCAATTTCGCTGGTTAGCGCCCAGAAGCCGGTCGACAGCGTGCGGGTGCCGAGCGGAGAGAGCAGCAGCGTGGCGGTCAATTCATTGGTGATGCCGAGAAACACCAGCGCCGCCGCTGCCGCCGCGCCCGGCGCCGCCAGCCGCATGGTCACGCTCCACAGCGCCCGGCCGGGGCTGCGGCCCAAACTGCGGGCGACGTTTTCCAGCTCCACGGGGGCCTGAGCGATGCCGGCGCGCAGGTTGACCAGCGCCCGGGGCATAAACATCAGCAGCCAGGCGAGCAGCAGCGTGACCTCGGTCTGATAGATGGGGCGCGCGTAGTGAATGGTGACCGTCACCAGCGCCAGCGCCGTCACGATGCCGGGCAGAGAGCTGGTCATGTAGTTACACCCCTCCAGCAGTCGAATAAGACGCTGCGGATAGCGAACGCCCAGCCAGGCAATGGGAATAGCGCAGGCGGTGGTGAGGAGAGCGCCCACCGCGCCGAGCAGCAGCGTTTGCCGCAGGGAGAGCCAGAGGTCGGCGTTTAACCAGTTCTCCACGCCGCCCAGCCATAGCCAGCGGCAGAGCACCATCAGCGGAACGCCCAGCGCCAGCATCACCAGCGTCAGCAGCGCGAGCTGGAGAGGGATCGCCGCCAGCCGGCCCAGCGGCTGCCGCTGCTGTTCGCGCGCGGCGCCCGAACCGATGCGGGCATAGCGCGCTTTCCCCCGCGACGCCCCTTCCAGCAGCAAAATAGCCAGACAGCAGAGCGCCAGCACCCCGGCCAGCATGTTCGCCGCCGGGCCGCTGAAGGTTGACTGGAACTGGTCATAGATGGCGGTGGTAAAGGTATCAAAACGCACCATCGCGAACAGGCCAAACTCCGCCAGCAGATGCAGCGCCACCAGCAGCGCGCCGCCGCATATCGCCAGCCTGAGCTGGGGCAAAACCACGCGGAAAAAGATCCGCCACGGCGGCGTACCTAATGAGGCGGCAACATCTTCCAGCGTCGGGTCCAGCCGCCGCAGAACGGCGGCAACCGGCATATAGATAAACGGGTAGTAGGCCAGCAGCGAAAGAAACACCCCGGCAGAGAGGCCGTGCATTGCCGGCACCGCGCTGACCCAGGCGTAGCTTTGCACAAAGGCCGGGATCGCCAGCGGCGCAACCGCCAGCACCGACCAGAGCCGCCGCCCCGCCAGCAGCGTGCGCTCCGTCAGCCAGGCCAGGCCAACGCCCAGCGCAATGCACAGGGGTACCGTCAGCGCGATAAGCCACAGGGTATTGCTTAACAGCTCAGCGACGCGCGGGCGAAAGACCAGCGCCTGGATTGTCTCCCAGCCGGTATCGACCCCTACGGCAATAACAAAACCCGGCGGCAAGAGCGCCAGCAGAGAAAACAGAACGGCTAACGCGATCATCGGAAAAGCAGGACGCCTGCGCTCGGGCAGGCGTTGGGCTTTTTTTCCGAGCGCGAAACTCAGAGAAGACATAGCGTGTTCACTTTAACGGACGATTACAGCAGGCCAGCCTGGGTCATCAAATCAACCACTTTTTTGCTGTTCAGCGAAGACGGCTCAACCTTCGGCGCCTCTAACGCTTTCAGCGGCGTCAGCTTCGGGTTGGACGCGGCGTTGACGCCAACGGCGTATTCAAAGGCGTTATTGGTGCGCAGTTCATCCTGTCCCTGCTTGCCGGTGATCCACTTGATAAAGGCCTGAGCCTGTTCCTGATGTTTGCTGGAGGCCAGCACGCCGCCGCCGGAAATGCTGACAAAGGCGCCCGGATCCTGGTTTTTAAAGTAGTGGAGACGGGTATTTTTGCTGTTCTCGCCGGTTTTCGCCTGATCGACAAAGCGGTAGTAATGATAGATAACGCCGCCATCAATCTGACCGGCATTCACCGCTTTCATCACCGTGCTGTTGCCCTTGTAGGCCACAAAATTGGTTTTCATCGCTTTAAGCCATGCCAGGGTTTCCTGCTCGCCTTTCAGCGCCAGCATGGCGCTGACGATGGCCTGAAAATCCGCGCCGGATGGCGAAGCGGCCCAGCGCCCTTTCCACTGCGGCTGCGCCAGATCCATCAGGGATGTCGGCAGCTGCGCTTCGCTGATTTTCGCCGGGTTATAGACGAATACGGTGCTGCGGGCGGCAATGCCTATCCAGCGGCCGTGCTCAGGGCGGTACTGCGGGGCGACCTGTTGAAGGGTCTCGGCCGCCAGCGGCGCAAACAGCTTCGCGTTATCCACCAGCACCATCGCCGGGGAGTTTTCGGTCAGAAAGACATCCGCCGGGGATGCCGTCCCCTCCTGCACCAGCTGATTACCCAGCTCGCTGTCGCCGCCGTTACGCAGCGTCACTTTAATTCCCGTCTCTTTGGTAAAGCCGTCAACCCAGGACTTCACCAGATTTTCATGCTGCGCGTTGTAGACCACAATCCCGTCGCTGCTGGCCGCCGCCAGCGCCTGCGGGGCAATAAACGCGGAAGAAGCCATCAATGCAGCGGAGCAATAAGACACCAGACGAAAACGCATAAACTAATCCTTAATAGAGGTGGGCGAAGAGTCACTGGCCGCCGGCCGGCAAGGATTAAATCACAGAGGAATGTGAATGATAATGCAAACAATTACCATCTAATGAAAAAAGTGAAATGTACTGAGCGCGGGCGGATAAGGGCGAGAAAAATGCTATAAAAAAATAACCGTCGCGGTGAAGATTAAAATAACCTTAAGATGACTTCATTTTTTATTACGGTTCTTTCAAAGCCCCACAGCGGGCGGGTTTTCGCCACTGTATTAGCGAAAACTCCACTGTATGCTCACCACAAAGACGGCGGGAAGAATAATTCCGCTTTCAACGCCGAAATAATTGGTAAAGTTGTACTGAAAACCATGATAAATATAGGGAGAAAAGCCGATGCCGGTGGCGTCTTTAAAATCCTTATAAGAACCATGATCGCCGCAGTGCTCGAAGGCCGAGAAAAAAAACTCGCCAACGTAGCCATAAATTCCCTTAAACACCCAGCCGTTGCCCAACGAGACCCAGTCGCGGCGAACCCCCAGCGCAATGCAGCGATCGTCAAAGCTGTTTTTCATCGTTCCGGCCAGCAGGCTGTACGGCGAATCTTCGGAGAACCTGCGCTCAACGGAGGCAAACTGGTTGTCAAAACCTTCGGTGTACTGGCCGTGGTTGTTCGACAGATGGTAAATCCAGGAGCCGGTATTAACCGAATACAGGTTGATTTCATCCGCCTGTAGGGCCGTCGATGACATCATCAGGGCGGCGACGGCCACCGCAGGCTTCATCATTTTTCTGCGCATCAACATCATCCCCTGGTTCAGGCGTCGGCCCGGCTGGATAATAAGAGTATATACCCGTCGTCTTTCAAGTGGCTTCTTTGTTGGCTACGTTCGTTCACCCCAGTCACTTACTTGAGTAAACTCCTGGGGATTAATGAGAGGCTCCTGCCGCTCACCGGCGGTCAGCCTTCGGCTGGTCAAATTCGTTCCGACGAATTTGTCTCTCTCTTGCCGCCTCAAAGCAACTCGAAATCCATTGGGTACAGAAACCGCCGGTTGGCTCTGCCGGAGAAATGCGCGATTTTCGGTAAATAGATTTTTTAATGAAATTCTGGTGGGTTAATTTTATTAATACAGCGTATTTTATCCGGTCATCAGTGCCTGATGAACAAGAATAAAGGAGGGATCTTAATTAATTTTCAGGGCGAGAGTTGAGCGTGAATAATAAAATACCTGGCGTCTTACCAGGCATTTCTTCAGGTCTATTTAGCGCTGGCAAATTTTTATTAGCAGCTCCGCCATCCAGCGATGGCTTCTCTCCTGGCCCGCCGTTTCATGCCACGAAAGATAGCAGGTACGGCTGTCCATTTCTAAAGGCAGCGGCAGCAGCTGTAGCGCAAACTGCTCTTCAAACTCTTTCGCCAGCCATTCCGGCGCGATAGCCACCATATTGGTTTGCGACACCACGCTCAACACGCTGACCATCGCGTTACCGTGAAAAGCGACGCAGGCCTGCTGCTCTTCAGAGCTATACCAGGGATAGCTGAAGGAGGCGTAGCGATCCAGCGCGACGGTGGCGTGCTGCTCGCGATAAATATCCTCCTCGCTCAGCGGCGATGCGATACGCGGATGGTTGCGCCTGGCCACCAGCACCATTCGGTCATGGAACAGCGGGATGCTGGTAAATTCCGGATGATTGAATTTGTTGTAATCGAGTACAAATTCCACCTCCTGATAGCGCAGCTGATTTGTCACCTGCTGACTTAGCGAAGATTTAAAGGAAAGAGTGACCCTGGGAGCAATCTCGCTGATTTTGTTAAAAATAAGCGGAGTCAGGTAGTTATCCAGCGGGCTACAGACGCAAAGGTTGTAATTACGTTCGCAGTCCAGCGGGTCGAAAAGCGTATCCGGTAGCTCATTTTGCACCAGCGACAGCGCGCGACGAACGGAGCTAAACAGCTGAAAGGCGCGCTCCGTCGGTTTTATCCCGCGGCCGTTGCGGACGAACAGTTCATCCTTAAACAGCACCTTCAGGCGAGAGACCGCGCTGCTGACCGCCGGCTGAGACATGCCCAGCGTGTGCGCCGCTTTGGTTAAGCTTTGCTCCTGCATAACGGTATCAAAAATGGTTAACAGGTTAAGATCGACTTTCCGCAGGACGGGCTGCCGGACTTTCGGTTCAGAGGTTGCTTTAGATGTTGTATTTTCACTCATGTAGGGAACTCCACCAGCACATTAATCAGCGATTCTGCTTCGTAACACTGAGACCTTTCGCCAAAGGAAAAAAATGGGCAGATAAATCACCATCGGCCCCAGCAGCCATGTGTTATCGGTTTCCAGCAGCACGCTCAAATGTATGAAACTTATTATCAAAATGGTAAACAGTAAAAGAATATGAAACGTATTATGTTTTCTGGAGAAAACGGCATAGCGGTAAAGCATTCTTTTTTCCTTCGTTCACTCCTTGAACAAGGGAGAATACCATATAAAAAGTGATGAAATTTCTGAAAAATACGCGACTAAATCCTAATAAGTAGATTCACATTAAAATTATTCAGATTTGCTTAGGTAAATCTTAAACACTCCAAATTCAGATATTCCTTTGCCGGGGCAGTCGCGATAAAACCAGGCAATCACATTCCGTCGCGAGTAATAGCGAGAGAAGAGAAATTATTTCACAGGCAATAATAACGGCTATGTAGCAATAGCAGGAAAGAGATCTAAAAGGAGTGATTAAAGATGTTCAGAGGCGTATTCAACAGAAGCGGGAGGCTTTATTACCGATATCGTGCGGATCCGCTAAGCAAGTGTTGGGCCGCCATCGAGGCCTCGAACCCCGTTCCCTACAACGTACGTCGTTCGCTCTTCCAGATGAGCTAATGGCGGTCAGGCGCTAAGCAGTCACGTCCGGCAGCGGCGTGCCGGTACCGCTTAGCGACGCGAATAGTAGCCGGATGCATCAACGCTGTAAATAATATAAATGTACGAAATACCTGAACGCCCGCCTTTCCGCCGCATACGCCGGCAACGTTATCCATCCAGACAAAACCTTACACGCCAGCCTCTTGTACATTGATAAGGATTGTTTATGATCCTCGGGTTCTGTCTTGTCCTGGTACCCTATGCACAATCGTCGGCTTCCTGGTAAATGGTTTTTGATACTGACCTGCCTGGTCATGGCATTCTGCCTTGTTCAGCGGGCGGCCTATCTGCACCATTTTTTGGCCGATGTCGGCGCCCGCACGCAGGCGATATCCTTCAGCGCGCAGGCCCAGCAGCCGTCTTCTGAGGAGGCTGAGCCAGGCCCCTCGCCCTGTCAGCTGAGCGCTAAATCCCTGCTCTGCGCGCAGCCGCTATTCTTTGATGGCGCCTTACCTGCCGTCATACTCTTCCTCGCCCTGCTTCAGCTGCTCACCGCAGGGCGTCCGGTGGTTTTCCGGGACGATCCCGTCCGGCCGCCCACGCTGCGAATACACCTTAAAAACTGCGTTTTCCGTGAATGAAAAAATCGTTCTTAAACGATTAATTTTTTAATTCACGGAGAAAAAAATGCTGAATATCTTCAGGGGCTTCGTCTTCCTGTTGCTGGCCTGCGCGGGCGTTGCCCACGGGGCGGACACCGGATGGCTGACATCCCCGCAAAACGACCATGCCCGGATCCGCTTCCAGGCGGAAAAAGGAAACGATCGGATCGACGGACTGCTCTCTATTGAGCTGGCCTCCGGCTGGAAAACCTACTGGCGCTCGCCGGGCGAAGGCGGCGTCGCCCCGCAAATCATCTGGAACAACGGGGAACAGGCGCGGTGGTACTGGCCTGCCCCGTCAAGATTCAAGATTTCCGGCCTGACGACCCAGGGCTACCATGACCGGGTCGCGATCCCGATGACGATCGCCGCCGCCCCCGGCGACGTGCTGGAAGGCACGCTTACGCTATCGACCTGCAGCAACGTCTGTCTGCTGACCGACTACCGGCTGCGTCTCGATTTCAATCAGCCCGCGGACGGCGATTTCCGGGACGCCTTTGCCCGGGCCATGCGCACTATCCCGGCAGATACCGGCATAACCAACGATCTCGCCGCGCATCGGGTCGGGAGCCAGCTGGTCATCACCGCCACCGCGACCGGCGAATGGAAAAACCCCGGGATCTATTTTGACCCTATGGACGGGGGAATTGTGGCCGGCGATCCGGACATTCGCGCCGAGGGCAGCCACCTCAAGGTGACGGTACCGGTCACCGACGAATGGGGAGAAATCCCCGCCACGCTGGCAGGAAAAGCGCTGTCGTTGGTGCTGACAAATGGTGAAAAAGCGCAGCAGATAAACCTTACGACTGGCGCGGATCTCGCCCCGGCGGCGACGGTTAGTCTCGGGAAAATAGTGCTTTTCGCGCTGCTCGGCGGCTTAATCCTTAACCTGATGCCGTGCGTATTGCCGGTGATGGGCATGAAGCTCAGCGCGGTGCTGCAGGCCGGTTCAGACCGGGGCATGGTCAGGCTGCGTTTTCTGGCCACCAGCGCGGGTATTCTGACCTCGTTTGCTCTGCTGGCGCTGATGGTGACGATACTGAAGCTCACCGGCGCATCGCTGGGCTGGGGGATCCAGTTTCAGAATCCCTGGTTTATCGGCTTAATGGTTGCCGTCACCTTTCTCTTTTCGCTGAACCTTTTCGGGGTAGTCGAGATGCTGCTTCCCTCGGCAGCCGTGAGCCGGCTGGCGACCGCCGGCGGCGCCGGGATGGCGGGCAGCTTCTGCGAGGGCGTTTTTGCCACCCTGCTGGCAACGCCCTGCTCGGCCCCCTTCCTGGGCACGGCCGTCGCTTTCGCGCTTGCCGCTCCGCTTCAGGAGCTGTGGCTGATTTTTCTGGTGCTCGGGCTAGGGATGGCTGCGCCGTGGCTGTTCGTCGCCCTGTTCCCGCAAACCGCCGCCCTGCTCCCCCGCCCCGGCCGCTGGATGAACACCCTGAAAATGGCGCTTGGCGTCATGATGCTGGCCTCCAGCCTCTGGCTGACGACGCTGCTCGGCCTGCACCTGGGAGAAACGGCGGGCGGCATGCTGACGCTGGCCCTCACCGTGGCGGCCCCGATCGCCTTGTTAGTCGCCCGTCCGCGAGCGACGCCAGCATTCTGGCTGGTGATTATCGCGCTGGCGGCGTTTGCCGGCTTTCAGGTTCGCGGCCTGCTCGCCGAGGGTGCTATCGTCTCGTCGCCGGAGGCTAACGCTCAGCAAATTCGCTGGCAGCCTCTCAGCGAGGCGGCCATCCAGAGCGCGCTGGCGGATGGCAAACGGGTGTTTATCGATATCTCAGCCGACTGGTGCGTCACGTGCAAAGTCAATGAACACCGGGTGTTAAATCAGCCCGCCATCATCAGCGCGTTGGCTGAGCCGGATGTCGTCGCGCTGCGCGGCGACTGGAGCAAGCCCTCTGAGCCGATCGCCCGTTTCCTGCAAAGCCGAAATCGTTACGCCATTCCCTTCAATCAGGTCTACGGTCCAGGCGTGCCGCAAGGAGAGACGCTCCCGCCGCTGCTCGATCAACAAAGCGTCCTGAACGCGCTCACTCATGCCAGAGGTTAATTAACGATGAAAAATACGCTGCTCACTTTTCTTCTTCTCTCGGCGTCGTTGACGGCGTCAGCCTCGTCGCCGCTCACGCCGGCGCAGGAGGCTCGCGTGCAGGCACTGGTCCAGGAGACGCTGCTCAGCCATCCTGAAATTTTGATCGCCGCGGCCGATAAGCTCGATCGGCAGAATGCCCGGGCGGAACAGGAATCGCTCAAGCAGGTGCTGTCGCAGTACGGCGATTTTCTCTTTCACGACCCCCACTCACCGCGAATCGGCGCGCAAAAGCCGAAGCTGACGCTGGTGGTCTTTACGGATCATAACTGTCCGTATTGTAAAAAGTTTGACCCCTATCTGGAGAAGATTGTGGAAAAATACCCGGATGTTGCGGTGATTTTTAAGTTTCTGCCCTGGCGCTCCGAAAGCTCAATGACCGCGGCCAGGGATGCGCTCACCCTGTGGCGCACGCATCCTGAACAGTTCGCCAAATTTAATGCGATCCTGATGGCAAAAAAGGGGTATCACGACGGCGCCAGCCTTGAGCAGGCGAAAAAAAAGGCGGGCGTCATCGTGGCTAAGCCGGATGCGCAAAGCCTGGAGACGATTCAGAAAAGCTTCTCTGTCGCCGAAAAGCTCGGCATTCAGGGAACGCCGGCCACGCTAATTGGCGATGAGATGCTGTCGGGCTGGATCCCCTGGGAGCAATTTGATGCCACAATCGGCGATGCGCTGAAAAAACAGTAACCCACGTCAGGGGGAGCGCTCCCCCTGCATTGAGAGGCGATATGATGAAATATATTTTCCTGCTGGCGGCCTGGATGATACCGGGCCTGGCGCTTGCGGAGGGGGCGATTCCCCAGATAGTTAAAGACTTTGGTGAACAGCAAGGGATCAAAATTATCAAGGAGATAGACTCCCCCGGCGGCGTAAAAGGCTGGGTCGGTCAGTATCAGGATATGGGGGTGACCCTGTTTTTAACCCCGGACGGAAAGCACGTCATTTCCGGGTATCTTTATGATGATAAAGGGCAAAACCTCAGCGAGGGGTATTTTAAAGAAGCGATCTATACCCCATTAGGCCGCGAAATGTGGAAGAAGCTGAACGATGCCGGGCCGCTCAAGGAGGGCGCGGATTCGGCGGCCCGAAAAGTCATCGTCTTCGCCGATCCGTTCTGCCCTTACTGCAAGACGTTCTGGTCGGCGGCGCAGCCGTGGGTAAAAGCCGGTAAGGTCCAGTTGAATACCCTGCTGGTTGCCTTTCTCAACCCGAAAAGCGGCCGATACGCCACGGCAATCCTGAATGCCAAAGATCCGGTAGCCGCCTGGCAAGAGTATGAACTCTCCGGCGGCAAAAAAGTGCCGCGCTTTGACGGCGTGACGCCGCGCGAAACCTTTAATCTTCTTCAGCATAACCAAAAGCTGATGGATGATTTGGGCGCCAGCGCGACGCCGGCCATCTATTACATGAATGAACAGAATGAACTCCAGCAGGTGGTCGGCATGCCCGACAAGAAACAGCTGCTGGAGATGTTCGGACCTGAGCCCTGATGAAGAGCGGGCGTCCCGCGGGGCGCCTTGCCAACCCCGGCCAGAGCTCGTATTTTATGACCTGCTCTGCCCGTCCGGGCCTTCAACGCTTGAGTGATTGAGGAATAATGGAACGTTTATTTGTCTACGGCACGCTGCGTCCGGGCCACTCCAATGCCCATATTATGGACAACATTGGCGGCGAGTGGCTGCCCGGCTATGTGCAGGGTCTGTTTTATGAACGCGGCTGGGGAGCGGCGGCGGATTTTCCGGGGATCGTGCTCGACAACAACGGGCCTCGGGTCGACGGCTACCTGTTCCTGTCCGCGAATCTTAGCGCCCACTGGCCAATGCTGGATGCGTTTGAAGAGGGCTACGACCGCGTTGCCGTTGACGTTACCATGGAAGACGGCCAGCGCGTGACCGCCTGGATCTATCAGCTACAGCCAAAGGTCGCAGCGTAAAACCCTTTCGCCCCGCGCCTGCGGGGCGTCGCTCAGCGCGGGTTTATGCGTCGCGCCAGCCCATTGCCGGCGCAACGTGCTTCAGTATGGACTCAATCACGTGGGCGTTATACTCCACGCCCAGCTGGTTCGGCACCGTCAGTAACAGCGTATCCGCTTCGGCAATCGCCTCGTCCTGCTTCAACTGTTCGACCAGCTTATCCGGCTCGGCGGCGTAGCTACGGCCAAAAATGGCGCGGGTCTTCTCGTCGAGAAAACCTATCGAATCGCTCTCGTCACGGCCTGAACCGAAATACATCCGGTCGCGATCGTTCATCAGAGCGAAAATGCTGCGGCTGACCGAAACCCGCGGCGTGCGCGTATGGCCCGCTTCTGCCCAGGCCTCGCGATAGGCGCGGATCTGCTTCGCCTGCTGGATATGGAACGGCTCACCGGTTTCATCGTCTTTCAGCGTCGAACTTTGCAGGTTCATCCCCAGCGTTGCCGCCCATCTTGCCGTCGCATTCGAACCGGCGCCCCACCAGATTCTCTCGCGCAGCCCTTCAGAATATGGCTCAAGCCGCAGCAGTCCCGGCGGATTGGGGAACATGGGCTGCGGGTTAGGTTTCGCAAACCCCTCTCCGCGCAGCGCGTCCAGCAGCACTTCGGTGTGGCGGCGCGCCATGTCGGACTCGTTTTCGCCCTCGCCGGGAACATAACCAAAATAGCGCCAGCCATCGATCACCTGCTCCGGCGAGCCGCGGCTGATACCCAGCTGTAAACGGCCGCCGGAGATTAAATCCGCCGCGCCCGCATCCTCGGCCATATACAGCGGGTTTTCATAGCGCATATCGATAACGCCGGTGCCGATTTCAATACGTTTGGTTTTCGCCCCGACCGCTGCCAGCAGAGGAAACGGCGAGCTAAGCTGGCGGGCGAAATGATGCACCCTGAAATAGGCGCCATCCGCGCCCAGCTCTTCGGCGGCAACGGCGAGATCGATGGATTGCAGCAGCGCATCAGCGGCCGAACGCGTCCCGGACTGCGGCGATGGCGTCCAGTGACCAAATGACAAAAAGCCAATCTTTTTCATGACGTGGTGTCCTGGGTTGCAGGGAGGTCGTTGGCAGGTGGCGCATAATGAAAAACGTGTCTGCCGCGTTATGCCTCTACTTTACGCATAACCAGGTGAGAATAAATATTGTTTGTTTAACCGAATGCATCAAATAAATTGATTGAGTCTGCCCGGCGGCGCAGACCGCGGCCCGGGCAATAAACACTGGCTCACAGGCCGAATATTGCCTCAATTTCAATTTTGAGATCCGCAGAAAACAGGCGGCTGACTTCTACGAGCGAGCTGGCGGGTAGATGATCGCCGTAGTTCCGGTAAAGCACTTTGCGCAACTCGTCGATCTCATCAAAAGAAGTGATAAAGATCGTGACTTTGATAAGAGAGGAAAAATCGATGCCTTCGGCGCGGGCAACGGTTCGTATCTGCGTAAAAACCTCCTCCGCCTGTGCGCCAATACCGGCCTGCTGCGCACGGGTGCCAAACGCGGTGAGCCCTGAAATATAGAGCGTGTTCCCGTGCTTAACCGAATGAACGTAGGGTGCCTTGACCTCGCCCAGTTCAGGGTAATTTTTTCGTACCATCTGACCCATACACTCCTCCTTATTTAACAAGAAACTGACTTGCCTCACTCGTTCGGCGGTCTTGTCGTCAGCCGCTAAACAGCGGCTGATAAGGCTAATGGCGCGCGCTTTTCATGGCATCCTGCTTGCCCGGATTGCACGGCTCTTTTGTGCCCGGAAGATAAAATTTTCCGGACGAGTCAGGCTGCGTTCCGCCGGGGCAACCATCGCGTCCCGACGCGGTCGAGCTGCCATCAGAGCCATTGCCCCCATCCGAGTTATTCCCATTCCCGCCGTCGCCGCCATTCCCGCCGTTAGCGGCAAAGGCTGAGCATGCGCACAGCATAAAGAAACACACCAAAAAGCGTCTGACCATCACTATCCCCTGTCATCGGATTTAAATACTGACTGAAAGCCGATGAATTGTACGCGCTTCCAGAATCCGTTGAACGCATTTCTGCCGCATCGCCGGATAAGAAAAACCGTACGCAACGCGGCTGTCGTTGCGCTCAGGGACAGGACATGGAATAAGGGAGGAATAATCCTGGGAAAGGCCGTTGTGATATCGCCAGCACGGCTTTCGCTATCGCGGGCGTAACGCTATAAATCGTTATTTATCGCACAGTATGACATGGGTGGCGGCAGGGCCTTTGTCATCTCTTTGGAGTATGGCATATTCAACTTTCTGGCCTTCAAACAGGGTATTAAAATTATCACCACGCAGCGCCGAGCAATGGACCGAGATATCTTTACCGCCATCGAGAGGTGAAATGAAACCAAATCCCTTCGACTCATTATACCACTTGACCAGACCTTTAATTCTTGAGGACATACTGACTCCTTGCGCATCAGGTAATTGACAGAAAACGTGTCGGATTAAACGTATGGACTCAAAAGAAAGGGGGTATCAGCGATAGCGCCTGGTAATGAGAACGGGCCGGTAAAATTTTTAAGTGCATGCGTTTTTTCGGATTAATAATTTCATTAAGGCATGAATACCATTAATAAGCAAATGAAATTTTAGCCATCCAGATACCCCGAAGGGGATAAATAATGAGAAACGGCCTAAATTAATCGCGCTGCGACGGGTGATATGGCTTCACCGCCGGGTGAGCCTGTTCGGAAAAATAAAAAAACATTCTCTGCAGATTCATCCACGTCACCGTAACCAAAAATCGAGTTAACCCAATGAAATACTGAAAGTTATTATCATTGCGTCATCAATAAGTCGCTGGTGAATCACTCCCCCCTCTTCCCGTATCACTCTCCGCCCCGGCAATATCAATTGAAATAAGTCTTGCTATCCGCGATGAAGTATGTGACTAATGATTGGTCGGTTAAGTACACAGACATAATAAAGCGGTTCAGTAAAGCAGTCCTCATCTTAAGTGTTATCCGTTGATAATTCTTCCTTTTGAGTCTCCTTATCGTTATTAATTAGATTCTGTGCGAAACCTTTTCGCCGTAAGGCTCAGATATGTTGAGGTATTATCAATGTCTAATAAAATGACTGGTTTAGTAAAATGGTTTAATGAGTCGAAAGGCTTTGGTTTCATCACCCCGGACAACGGTAGCAAAGATGTGTTTGTACATTTTTCCGCTATCCAGGGCGGCGGTTTTAAAACCCTGAACGAAGGCCAGAAAGTCGAATTCACCATTGAAGATGGCCAGAAAGGCCCTTCTGCCGGTAACGTCTTCGCCATCTAAGCTGCGCTTTATTTGCTGGCGGTAGATTTCAGCTTCGCTGCCGATGATGGACTCACGCCAGTTAAAAAACCCTGACATCATGTCGGGGTTTTTTCGTTATATCGCGAGCCGTCAGGTAATAAAAAAAAAGGCTGGCCTCAGAGTATTCCGTGCTGAATCAAAAAGCCCCACCACGGAATGCCGACAACCATATGCAGCAGAAACGTTAATAAAGCGATTATGGTCCCGGTTAACCACCAGGATTTAATATCGTTATAACCGGCGGCAAAGATAATCGGCCCGGCGGCACCGCCATAGTGCGTGATACAGCCCCCGTAAGAGTTAGAAAACAGGATGGCGAGCGCCAGCAGCGCAGGCGCCGTTCCGGTAACCAGTCCGACGGTGGCGAAGACGGGAACCATAGCCGCGACGTATGCACCGCCGGAGGCGAATAAATAGCGCACGACGATGCTTAAAAAAACAATAATCACAATGGTCGTGTTACCGGCGCCGAGGAAATCCAGATGCTCGGACATAAAGGCGGCAAGCCATTTAAAAAATCCCTCTTTGCTTAAGGTCGCACTCAGTCCAATAATGCCGCCGTACCAGATTAACGTATTCCAGCCGCCCTTATTTTGCAGCACATCATTCCAGCAAATGACATTCGTGAGCAAAGCGCCAGCCATGGCAATCACCGCAACGGAGGATTCATTCAGCCCCAGATAATGAGAAAATATCCAGCCGGAGAGTGCGGAGATAAAGACCACGATCAGCCCTTTCTCTTTCGAACTGATGGGCCCCAGGTCATTCAGGCCCGCAGTGGCTATTTTTACATTGTCTATTTCTTTTAATTGCGGGCGCACTATTTTGTAGGTGATATAAGGAATGACGGCTAACATCAATAGCCCAAGCGGTACCCCCGCCAGAGCCCACCCTACCCAGCTTATGCGGATATGAAAAATATCGGAAATTAACTGTAACGCTAAGGCATTTCCGGCAAACGCGGTCAAAAACATATAGCTGGTGGTTTTAGTCACCATATAGATATTCACCATCAGATAACGTCCGGCCTGACGCGGACTCTCTTTTGGCGTTGAACCTAACACCAGGGCAATGCTATTGATAATCGGGAATACGACGCCGCCGGCGCGTGCGGTGTTAGAGGGCGTCGCCGGTGACAGCATTAAATCCAACAGCGCCGTGACATACCCCAGCCGCAGGGTTGTCCCACCGAACTTTAAAATAAACCAGTACGCCAGACGTTTCCCTAATCCGGTGGTGACAAAAGCGGCGCTCAAAGTAAACGCGCTAAATACCAGCCATGTCGTTCCCGAGGAAAAACCGCTCAGTACATCCATTGACCTGACGGGGGAGTCATCAAATCGTGCCACCGTTAAGCACGACAAGCCTACCGCCGACAGCATGATAACCGGCTCAGGATAAGGCTTACTCACCAGACCTATAATGGATGCCAGGTAGATATCGGCCAGTATCCAGGCTTCTTTCGTTAATCCCGCGGGGGGTGGAATGATGATTGCTAATATAATAATAAAAATAAGCACCGCTATTTTTATTAGCTTTGACTTCAACATGCTTCACCTCGGCTACAATCCGTGTCATTAAAAGCAGAAGCCTCTTTCTTCTGAAGCTTCCGCTGAACAAGTGAGCTATTCACCGTTATTGCTTAATGCAGTAAAGAATTAGCCAGCGAATGTTTTAATAATATTTTTTCCATCATTCGTTGACTGATACTCTGGCAGCCGATCGAAGTTCAGGTAACGATAAATATCGTTCCTTGATGCTTTGATTTTATCCATGTGCCAGAAATATTGTTCAACGGTCGGCATTTTCCCTATCATCGCCGCCACGGCGCTCAGCTCCGCCGATGCTAAAAAAACGTTCGCATCGGTGCCCAGACGATTCGGGAAGTTACGAGTCGATGTTGAAACAACGGAACTGCCCTGACGTACCCGCGCCTGGTTCCCCATACACAGCGAACAGCCGGCGGGTTCGATTCTGGCGCCCGTTTTTATAAACTGATTAAAGTAGCCTTCACTGGCAAGCTGACGCGCATCCATTTTCGTCGGCGGAGCCAGCCACAGCCGTACGGGTATCTCGCGGGCGTCGGCAATAATTTTACCGGCGGCGCGGAAATGGCCAATATTCGTCATGCAGGAGCCAATAAAGACCTCATCTATCGGCGTACGCGCGACTTCCGACAGCAGCCGGGCGTCATCCGGATCGTTCGGCGCACAGACGATGGGTTCGGTAATTTCCGTGAGATCGATCTCAATCACCGCGGCATATTCGGCGTTCTCATCGGCCACCAGCAGCGACGGATTCGCCAGCCATGCCTCAATTTCCGCAATTCGCCGCGCCAGCGTGTCGGCATTTTCATAACCCTGATTAATCATCCAGCGTAGCAATGTGGCATTGGAGCGCAGGTATTCCGCCACGTTCTCCTCTTCCAGACGCAGCACGCACGCCGCTGCGGAGCGTTCGGCCGAGGCGTCGGCCAGTTCAAAGGCCTGCTCCGCTTTCAGCATCCCGAGCCCTTCGATTTCCAGGATACGGCCGGAGAAAATATTGATCTTATTTTTTTTCTCCACCGTCAGTAATCCCTGCTTGCGGGCATAGAGCGGAATAGCGTGAACCAGATCGCGCAGGGTTATCCCCTGCTGCATCTCTCCCGTAAAACGGACCAGTACGGACTCCGGCATATCCAGCGGCATAATGCCCGTTGCCGCAGCAAAGGCCACCAGCCCGGAGCCCCCGGGAAAAGAGATGCCAAGCGGGAAACGGGTGTGCGAATCCGCCCCGGTCCCCACGGTATCAGGAATCAGCATACGGTTAAGCCAGGAGTGGATAATGCCATCACCCGGCTTCAGCGCCACGCCGTTTCGGCGGCTGATAAACTCGGGCAGCGTTTCATGCAGCTTCACATCAACCGGCTTGGGATAGGCCGAAGTATGGCAGAAAGACTGCATAACCAAATCAGCGGAAAAATTCAGGCAGGCCAGATCGGTAAGCTCATCGCGCGTCATTCCTCCGGTGGTATCCTGCGAACCGACGGTGGTGACTCGCGGCTCGCAGTACTGTCCTGGTCGGATCCCGGCAACGCCGCAGGCTCTCCCCACTATTTTCTGCGCCAGCGTAAAGCCGGGGGCGGAGGGTGCCGGCGCTTTCGGCCGGCGGAAAACGTCGGAGGGCGCAAGGTTCAGTGATTGCCGCGCTCTGGCCGTCAGGCTGCGGCCAATAATCAGCGGAATGCGCCCTCCGGCGCGCACTTCATCCAGCAGAACGTCCGTTTTCAGGGAAAATGAGGTGACAGGACGCTGGCTGTGGGCTTCGCAAATTTCCCCGCGATACGGATAGAGATCAATCAGCATTCCCGTGGATAGCGCGGAAACATCCATTTCAAGGGGCAGCGCGCCGGAATCTTCCAGGGTATTAAAAAAGATGGGCGCAATATTGCCGCCAAAAACAAAGCCGCCGCTTCGTTTATTCGGCACCCATGGAATATCGTTGCCAAGGTGCCATAAAATAGAGTTAGTGGCCGATTTTCGCGAAGAGCCGGTGCCGACGACATCGCCGACGTAGACCAGCGGATAGCCCTCTTTCTTTAACTGCTCTAGCTGTCGTATCGGCCCGCGGCTTCCCGGTTCATCCGGGCTGACGCCGTCGCGCGGATGACACAACATGGACAAGGCATGCAGAGGAATATCCGGACGTGACCATGCCTCGGGCGCAGGGGACAAATCATCAGTATTGGTTTCCCCCGTCACTTTGAATACTTTCAGCGTGATCTTCTCCGGCAGCGCCGGACGACGTAAAAACCATTCGGCGTCGGCCCATGACTGAATCACTTTTTGCGCCCAGGCATTTCCTTGTTTCGCCTTTTCTTCCACATCCTTAAATTTTTCAAAAATAAGCAGCGTGGCGCTTAATTGTTCCGCTGCGCTGCTGGCCCAGCGGGGATCGTCCAGTAAGTGAATGAGCGGTTGAATATTATAACCGCCCTGCATGGTGCCCAGCAGTTCAATAGCCTGCTGAGGCGCAATAATACTCGCCGGGTTTTCTTCTTTGATCTGCTGATAAAGAAAATCGGCTTTAATCTTCGCCGCCGGATCGACGCCCGGCGGCACGCGATGCGCTAACAGCTGTACAAGGGCATGTTTATCATCGCAGGTCTTGCTGGTCAGTAATGTAATTAATTCTTGCGTTTGCTCAGCGGTTAACGGCTTCGGTGGAATATTTTTTTCAGCGCGTTCGTCCACATGCTTATTATAAGCTTCTAACATATGCTCTCCGTTTCAGATGTTATTTATCTGAAGGTTGTTTATGTAATAGCGATATTCGGTTGGTAAAATTAACTTTTAATAAATTGCGGTAAGCCTTCACAAAATTCTGCTAACTGCTCCAGACCATAATTCCACTCCCCGAATCCGGACTCAGCATTAATATGCCCGGCGTCACCCAGATCGATTAACCGCCCTCCCCAGCATTGCGCCCAGTACTGCGCTCGCTTAAAGGTCATTAACGGATCGTTTCGGCTGGCAAACAGGAGGCTGGGCACCCGCAGCCTCTCGGGAAGTACCGCCTCGTCCAGTTCGAAGAGCGATGGCTCCGCAGGCGCAACCATGACGATACCCGCGATGTTCACCTTTTGCGTCTGAATCAGGCGACATGCGGCGAGCGCCCCAAAGCTGTGGCCGACCAGCACGGCCGGCCGCTGACAGGTAGCCAGCTCCCGACGGATAGCGGATACCCAGGCATCGATATCCGGCTCCAGCCAGTTCCGCTGGCTTATCCGCTTCCAAAAAGGAAAACGACGACTCCAACAGCTTTGCCAGTGATGCTCATCGCTGTCTCGCAGGCCCGGTACCAGAATAATCGTCAACTTCTCGCTGAGCTGTTCCAGACGTTGGGTAGTCATAAAGCCTTCCTCTCCACGTTCAGTACCGCCCGTCAGGCCGGGTAATGGGAAAGTACCCAGCCAACGGCAAGGAGATCCGCGCTGCCGCCAGGGCTAATATTTCTGTCAATCAACGCCTTATCCATGTGTCTCAGCGCTTTTCTGAGCTTTTCACCCGCCAGGTGTTCTATATTCAGAACGCGTTGCGCATAGCGCTGCACATACTGCAGGCCGCTCAGCCCGCCCCGGGACACCACATTGGTATCGGGGTTGAAGGCCATCAGGGCCAGCAGCATCCTGAGCAGCGCATCCTGCTCAGATAACCCCTCCCGCCGCGCTTTCTGCCACTGCGGCAGCCCGAACTGCCTGACGGTATAAAAGCCGTTCTCAGCCTCACCTCGCGCGCCGCTAAACCCGAAGCGCTGAAAAATATGCTCGCCTTTGGTTTTAGCGAGGCCCTTTCTTTTCAGTTCCTGGCTAACCAGGCCCGCGCACATCGTGCGCGTTTCCTCGCACAGATTGCGCTGGCTAAGCATCTGGTTGCGCTTAACAAGACGCCCAGCGGCGGCGCACAGCAGGCCAAGGGAAAAAATGCCGCCTTTGTGGGTGTTTACTCCCCCCGTGGCGTTAAACATCGCCTGTTCGCAGGCCAGTCCTGTGGGCCTTATCGCCAATAGCGTCTGCGGGGCAGGCAAATCCGCCGTCGCCTTTCCCTGCGCAAAAAAGCGCGGAAACCAGGGCGAGACGGCGCGAATACTGGCCATAAACAGCGCGATGTTCATATCACGATGCGCACCATTGTTCTCGCCATCAACCAGCCCGGGCTTTGGCGTTAATCTCACTTCCCGATACATCGCCTCGGCAGCCAGCCAGGCGATGCTTTCCCGTTGCTCAGCCCGTTCAGCGTTGACCGCGAAAATAGTCATAGGCTAAATCCTCAATCACTTGCGCAAGTTCATTCTGAGAATGGCGGCGCATACGGGAACAGACGTGGGCAGCCTCATTGCAAATGAAGCATTTGCGCATCGGCTGTCGGATCGCGCTGCGCTTAATTAATCCGGATGTGGGACAAAAGACATCGATATCCCACAGACGCCCGAGAGGATGATGATCTTCAAGATGCGCCGTCACGTGCTTGATCATCCAGGCTGGCGCCGCTACGGACCAGAACGCTTCGGGCCCGGTGGGCTGAAAACGAACGTCGTGTCTGGAAACGCCCCAGCGATGTTTCCGCAGCAGCTGGCTGAACGCGTCCGTCGCCTCCGCCATAACCTGCCGGGCAAGCGGCGTATCTTTTACCTCTCCAGGCCAGACGAGCGTGGTGGATACCATCGGTTGTTCGAAGCGGCGCAGCCACGCCTGTTGTACACTCGCGCGCGCTTCTCTGGCTTTGAGGACTTCCTCAAGGGTGAGAGGGGCGCAGGAAGCGTTTGTTGTTTCGCCGATCATTCTTTCACCTGCCTTACCACGTCAATGACGCTGCCATCGCGATAACGCACGACGCCGACAATGCGCGAGGTAAACTCAATAGGTTTGGGCTCGCCAGAAATCACCAGCGATGTCTGATAAAGCGCTTCGATGTCAACGACCGGCAAACCAGCCGCCGTCAGCCTCTCTTTGACTTCCGGACGGGCAGGATTCACGGCAATGCCGTGGTCGGTGACGAGCACGTCAATACTCTCTCCCGGCGTTACGCGGGTCGTGACGTGCCTGACGACGGTGGGAATGCGGCTGCGGATCAGGGGCGCGACCACGATAGTTAAATTTGCCGCCGCCGCGACATCGCAATGTCCGCCCGATGCCCCGCGCATCACGCCGTCGGAGCCGGTCAGAACGTTGACGTTAAAATCCGTATCAATTTCCAGGGCGCTTAAGATGACGATATCCACGCGGTCGCAGCAGGCGGCTTTCGCCGCCGGGTTGGCGTAAACGCTGGTCGAGATTTCAACGTGGTGCGGATTTTTCGCCAGCGACTCCCCCGCCGCGCCATCAAAACTTTGTGTATCCAGCAGCTTAGTAATCAGCCCCTTTTCATGCAGATCGACAATACTGCCGGTAATGCCGCCTAAGGCAAAGCTGGCGACGATATTGTGTTTCCTCATGCGGGATTCCAGGAATCGCGTACAGGCGGTGGACGCCGCGCCCGATCCCGTTTGCAGAGAAAAACCATCGCGAAAATAACCGGAATGCTCAATGACGTCCGCAGCAGACCGCGCGATCATCAGCTCTCGCGGATTGCTGGTCACGCGCGCGGCGCCAACGCTGATTTTCGCCGGGTCGCCTACGCTGTCGATTTTGACAATATAATCAACCTGATCCTGAATAATGCTGGCCGGCATATACGGAAACGGCTCAATGCTTTCCGTCAGCAAAACCACCTTGCGGGCATATTTTGCATCGACCATCGCGTAGCCAAGCGAGCCGCATCGGGATTTGCCGCCGCTGCCGCTGGCATTGCCATATTCGTCGCAGCAGGAGACCGCCAGGAACGCGACATCAATATTAATTTCACCCTTTTCAATCAGATTGACCCTGCCGCCGTGCGAGTGGATCTGTACCGGCTCCTCCATCAGGCCGTGTGAAATCGCATCCGCTAATTCACCACGCATCCCTGAGGTATAGATTTTGCTAATAACGCCGTGTTTAATATGCTCGATCAGCGGCGCGTTGCAGGTCATCAGGGAACTTGACGCCAGCGTCAGCCCTCGCAGCCCTTTTTCCGCCAGCCTGGCCATAACGTAGTTAATCACTTGATCACCCTCGCGGAAGGCGTGATGAAATGAAACGGTCATCCCATCGCGTAAATCGCAGCGCGATAAAACTTCATCCAGCGTGTCAAAAAGTTTGCGCTGATATTTTTGCCGGGTATCCGCAAGATAGGGCGTATGGGTATTTGCGCCGGTAAATACCTCATACTGATGCTGGGCGCCGGATATATTATGAAGGGCTTCGGTTAATTGATTCATAGTTAAATCCTGTTGCTGGTGACTGAATGGAGATTATTGCCGGATGCCGGAGGCATTTTTACGTTCAATAACCACCCGGGCATGGTTGATGATCGGCGCGTCAATCATTTTGCCGTTCAGTGAAATCACCCCAAGTCCGCTACGCTCCCCTTCTTCGGCCGCGGCAATAACACGCTCCGCGTAATCAACTTCTTCCTGAGTGGGGGCATAGGCATTATGTAAGATCTCTATCTGCCGCGGATTAATAAGCGACTTACCGTTAAAGCCCATACGTTTAATCAAATCCACTTCTTTCAAAAAGCCGGCCTCGTCATTAATATCGGCATAGACCACGTCAAACGCATCAATACCTGCCCCGCGGGCCGCATGTAATACCGCGCAGCGCGCGTAAAACAGCTCGGTACCGTCGCCGCGTTCCGTTTGCATATCCATGACGTAATCAAACGCCGCCAGCGCAATCCCCATCAGGCGTTGAGAGGACCTGGCGATAGCGACGGCATTAATGACCCCCACCGCCGATTCAATCGCCGCCATCAGCTGCGTAGAGCCCACCGGGCGGCCGCAGCTCTCTTCAATACGCACAATTTCACGCTCAAGCTGGTAAATATCTTCCGGCGTATCGGTTTTGGGTAAACGGATAACATCGACGCCGGCGCGCACCGCCGCTTCCAGGTCTTTTAAGCCAAATGGCGTATTCAGCGGATTAATCCTGACAACGGTTTCAATATCTTTATACATAGGATGCTGTAGCGCATGGAACACCAGCAGCCGCGCGCTGTCTTTCTCTTTCAACGAGACCGCATCTTCCAGGTCAAACATGATTGAATCGGGTTTATAAATAAAGGCTGTTGAAAGCATAGCGGCGCTTGAACCCGGTAAAAAAAGCATGCTACGGCGTAATTTTTTCATCATAATTTTTCCCACGCAATTTCGTTGCTGGCCGTTCCCCGTAAAATCGCCGCCTGCATTCTGGCGCGGATAACGCAGTCCAGCGCACCCTTATCCTCAACAATAATTTGCCCCTGCGTAACGTTTAATGCGGAAAGTGTTTCATTAACCACCGCCGTAATCTGTTCACCAAATTGTTTGTACACTTCGCTGTTGATAGTAATATCGAGCCCATCATCGTAGGGGCTGACTTTGACAACCAGGTCGCTGGATTCCAGCGTCCCGGCGATTGCCGCATGTAATATTTTCATATAAATATCCTGAACAATGATTTATTAAGCATCAACCATATCTAAATCGGGCTGCTTAGATTGATTCGCTGATAACCATTTATATAAATAAGGCATCGTAGTTGCAGGCACCATACTTTTAACGGTGTGCATATCTTCGTGACTTAACAATTTCCTGACCGCAGAGGCGGAGATGGGAAGATTATTCATATCGGTCATCCGCTGAATCTCATTCACCTTGATACTGGCGGCAGGTATTGTCATCTCATCCTCCAGCCAGTGATGCATTGCGTCATTATATTGCGCGGTCACCTTACAGAAGGGTTCAGTACCAACAAAGCGCTGATTAATATTTAAAGCCGGTGCAATGTAACGGCGGAACATAAGCAAATCTATTGCGGCATACACCTCGTTAATAATTTGTTTTTCTTTGAGAAAGTAACCGGGGAATGTTCCTCGAGAAATAATATATTTTGAGCCAGGATGGACCGTAATATTAGGCAGATGCCGTGACCCCTCCTGAACCATGGCAAACCGTTGCCGAAAGGAAAACGTGGACAGATCTTCCTCAACGACAAAGACATGCAGCCAGTCGCACGCTTTTGCAGCCTGCTCAATCAGATACTGGTGCCCTAACGTAAAGGGATTTGCATTCATCACAATCCCGCCGATATTTCCGGCCGTCACCAAATGCTGGCCCCGCAGTTGGCGGCAGTAGCGATGGATGCCAACCGGCGAATTCTCCATCAGCGTCGCCCTGTTATCGAGGGTGACCAAAGGATAAAATCCGCATCCCTGGAACGACCGCACATTATCCGGACACGTCAGGAGAAAAAGCTGATGTTCGCCGTTCTGAACAGCCTGCAGCTCCGCTTCATGAATGATCTTCAGGCCTAGCGCCGTCCCGCGCCACTCTCTGGCAACCGCAATGCATTTTAACGTATTCCCCGCAAGCCCGGCGCAGGCAACCAGCTGCCGCTGGCAGCGCGCGACAACAAATTGCTCAATGTCGCCGTCGATGCCTAATCCATTGTTCTTCAGAAAGAGAATAATTTCGTCTCTGAAGGTACCGTTGCTAGTTTCCACTTTCTCGAATTCTAGCGTTTGGTCGGTGTACATCTTGTTTCTCCTGCCCATACCTTAATGAGCGTCAAATAATCTTGTCTGAGCCCGCGGAGACGACGACATCTGCAATTCGTGCTGCGGTTTTGATTCGACAATCGTATTCATGAGATGCCCAATATTTTCAATTACCACCTCGACCCGATCGCCTTCGTGCATAAAGAGTGGGGGCGTTCTTTTTTTACCGACGCCGCCAGGGGAGCCGGTAATAATGACATCGCCGGCGCTGAGCGCCGTAAAAGTACTGATATAGCTAATCAGATCGGCAACTTTATGGATCATACTGCTCGTCGAATCATTCTGAACCATAATGCCGTTCAAATAGGTTTGAATAGACAAGCGGTGGGGATCGGGTATTTCATCAACGGTTGTCAGGCAGGGACCAAACGCGCCGGTCTGCCGCCAGTTTTTCCCGGCGGTAAACCAGGCATGCTGCCAGTCGCGCACCGATCCATCCATATAGCAGCTATAGCCTGCAACATGGCTCAGGGCAGCGTCAGTATCGATATTCATACCCGGTTTGCCAATAATAACGGCCAGCTCACCTTCATAATCAAATTCATTGGATAGCGCGGGTTTTAATATCGGCGTTGCATGACCGGTTTGCGAGTCAGGAAAACGAATAAAGAGGGTCGGCGCATCGCTGGTTTCAGAAAACTCTTTTCTTTTTTCCGCATAGTTCATACCGACGCAGAAAATTTTCCCTGGATTTTCAATGACCGGTAAAAAAGTAATATCAGCCATCATGACATCGACCGGATAATTAACATATTGGCCGGCGATATCAATAGCACCCCACTGCAGTAAGTCCTTCAGCGTACGATATTGATGACCAATCTTGCTACCCAGGTCAATAATGCCTGTATCCGTCAATATTCCATAACTCTTACGACCATGATGAACATAGCTTGCTAATTTCATGATGACACCTTACTAACATTGAATTTCTTTACTCACGCCACTGGAGATGACGTGAGTCATTCACTTCGCCACGAAGGGTTTAAGACTCAACCGGAACCATGGCTTTTGTTTCGCTGGAAGACAAATACGTTGCAACCACCGCCCCCACGGCCAGTAGCGCAATAATGAATCCCGTCATCCCCTGCCAGCCCATAGAGTGGAAAACAAAGCCGTTCACGAAACCAATCACTGAGCCGCCCATGTAGTAGAAGAACAGATACAGCGCGACGGCCTGGCCACGTGCATGCGTTGCATTTTTACTTACCCAGCTTAAGCCAACGGAGTGACAACCAAAGAAACAACCGGTAAAAATGACCGCGCCGATAATAAAGGTGACGACGTTAGACGTTAAAGTCAGCAGCATTCCCAGCGCCATCATCACAAACAGCGCGCGCAGGACTCTCATACTGCCGTATTTTGCGGAAAGTCGTCCCGCCTGAGGGGCGGTGAAAAAGCTTAAGGCAAAGCTAAAGGAGAGCAGGCCCGCATTCGCCGGAGAAATATGAAAGGGTTCGCCTTTCAGGAAGAAAGCCAGGTAGTTATAGAGAGAGGTGAATACCCCAAAGATGATGAAGCTAATCACAAAGGCTAACGCCAGCTTTTTATTTTTAAAGTGAGATGCCGCGCCTTTCACCACGCGAAGAACGTTGAGGTTTTGCGTTGGCTTAAAGTTCTGAGACGCCGGGAGTAAAAAGTTAACCAGCAAAGCCACCAAAATCAGGCTGATCGCAAAACCATAGAAAATGGTATTTATTGAGATATGGTCGATCAGCTGGCTGGCCACAATACGCCCGGACATCCCTCCCATCGAGTTACCAAAGACGAAGTATCCGGTGACCACCCCCGCCACCACCGGCGCGACCTCCTCGCTGATATAGGCGGTTGCGGCAGCAGCGATACCGCTGAGCGCCAGGCCAATAACCGCACGCAGGGCCACCAGCATCGCCCATGATTCGACCAGAGGACAGAGCATCGTCAGCAGTCCGCCAAGTAGCAGCGAAACGATAATTAATTTTTTTCTGCCGTAATGATCGGACAGCGTCCCGGTGAATAATAATCCGATAGCCAGAAGCGCCGTTTCTGCGGAGAGAATGATACTCACCTGACTCACCGGCACATCATATTCGACGGCGAGAACGGGTAACAGAGGTTGAATAAAAAAGAGTGAGGCTAATTCTGCAAGGCCGGATAGCGCCAGGGCCAGGATGATCCGAATATAATTACTGACCTTGACGGGAGCAGAATTAAGCTGATTATCTTTCGTATGGGTTATAGCCATAAAATCCTCGACATTATTTTTTTAGGTACAGAGTTATGTAGCAACTACACGCGAGAGGACATCAGTATTGCACCGCATTAATGATATAAAATATTTATAACTCCTCCGCTAAAACATATTCCGGGACGCAAACCGTGCCTTCAAATAATTTACGGGAGGTTCTAATCACTGCGGCACGCGTTTTCTCAATATCATCTCCCTCTTTGAGTAAAGATACGGAAATTTTTCCGCTCGGATGTTCAATATTAATAATATTGGTATACGGCGTCCTCGGCTGGTCGGCCACAATGTGATGGGCCACCGATCCTTCAATTATCGTGGCCATGGATATGCCGATAGAGCCCGTAATAGCCAGTGATTTATGGCAGGTATGAGGCATAAAATAACGAACTCTGATGGTCCCGCCTGTGCCGGGCGCGCTCAGCAGAACCGGTTTTGGGATCACTTTATCGGCGACATCGCCCAGCCCCATTTTCGCACCTGCCTTGCGCCGGATCGTTTCCAGCTTATTCATAAACGCGCGATCGGCATCGAGGTCGGCCGGTGATTCGTCTCCCGTTTTGCCCATCCGCTCTGCCCTAATCAGCACCATCGGCATCGCCATATCAATGCAGGTGACTTCCACATCATCAATCACATCGACGATGTTACCGGTTGGCAGCAGCTTTCCCGTCTTGCATCCGGCGGAGTTAAGGAAAGTCAGGCCAATCGGCGCAGCGCAGCCGGGAACGCCATCAATGTGCGTATCGCCTTCATAGTTGACATAAAAATTCGGCGTTTGTACTTCCGCATCAACCAGCGTACCGGTATTCAGGTTGCGGATCCGCACTGTCGTCACCGGACTTTGCGCCTTAACCAGGCCTTTTTCAATCGCGAAGGGCCCTACGGCACAGAGCATATTACCGCAGTTAGGCGTGGTATCGACGCGGCGCTCGTTGACCATCACCTGAACAAATAAATAGTCGACGTCAGCATCCGGACTGTCCGAGGGGCTAACAATCGCGACTTTACTGGTTTGGGGGCTGCCGCCGCCAATACCATCAATTTCAAGTTCGTGACCCGCGCCCATTAAGCCCAGCAGCACAGCATCGCGTTCTTCAATTTTTGTCGGTAAATCACTGGCCAGAAGCACCGGGCCTTTCGAAGTACCGCCACGCATCAGTACACAAGGAATCTTTAACATTATGTTTCTCGTTTCACGCATTGATAAGAGCAATGTCAGGATTCCACAGACGAATACATAATTCTAATGCCAATAAAACCATCGATTAATACGTTTTGCGTATAAATAGCGGTTAGGTTAGTGTGTTTGCATCGCGATAAAGTCTGGAGTGAAATCTCATGCTGCACGATCTTCAAGGTATACAAGCGTTTGTTAAAATTGCAGAAATTGGATGTTTCACAAGAGCATCACATTTTCTTCACACATCCCAACCGGCGTTAACCCGCCGGATTAAAAAACTTGAAGAGCAGCTGGGAGCTACGCTATTTGAACGGACAACCAGAAACATTAAACTCACGGCTGTAGGCAGAGAGTTTTTACCTAAGGCAAAGAATTTAATAGATTTTTATGAAAGCTCGATCCTGAGTATTAAAGAAATGGCCACCCATCAAAGCGGCGTTGTCACCCTGTCCTGTCTCCCCACCGCGGCGTTCTATTTCCTCCCTTCGGTCATCAGGGACTATAACAATCACTACCCCAATATCCGTATCCGCATCCTCGAGCATAGCGCCAGCGATTGTCTTGAAGCCGTCTTAAACGGTGACGCAGATTTCGGCATAAACATGATAAACATCACACATCCCAATATCGATTTCTCGCCGCTGGTCAATGAACCTTTCGTATTAGCCTGCCGACGGGACCACGAACTGGCGCAGAAATCGCTGATCTTGTGGGAAGACCTGGCCAACTTCAGGCTTATTGGCGTTAGACGTTCAAGCGGTAACCGCTCGCTGATCGATCAAGCGCTGGAGAATATGGACTGGAAGCCCAACTGGTTCTATGAAGTCAGGCATCTGTCGACGTCGCTGGGTATGGTAGAGGCAGGGCTTGGCGTGGCGGTGGTTCCCAGTCTGGCCATGCCGACCGATGAGCATCACATTCTTGTCAGCCGTCCGCTCGTTGAGCCGGTTATTCGCCGCACGCTCGGTCTCGTGCTGCGCAGAGAAACGGCGCTGAGCCCTGCAGCGGAAAAGTTCAGGGAGATGCTATTACAACTCTGGTCACAGGATACAAGCAGCCCGTGGATAGGGAAATTTACCCGGTAGAGCCGCTTTTATCTTCGGCACTCTAGCGCCTGACGCTGCGTGAGGGACGCGGCGATATCATTTTCAGGCCGGGGACGCGCTCGTCTGGCAATTATTGTCGCTCTTTTATAAGCCTGGCTGTCAGAAGTGATATTTTTAACGTCCCGGCAAACTATGACTGCCACCAGATCGGAATTTTTATATTCGGCGAAGGAAATAAAGTACCTTAGAACAATAGCGCATTAAGTTATGAATAATATGTGCAACGCGCCGTAATTTAAGCGAAACCGGTTAGGTATCAGCAAATAACATTCGGGCATGAGTTAAACCAAAAAATAATAATGCACTGATAACAAACTCCGTTATCGTGTTCGCGTAATACGTTGTTTTTCAGAAATGACTTTCTCATCAGGGTAAAAATATGCCAACAAAAATTCATAAATTGCTGTTGTCGCTGGCGATCGCCGCCGCGCCTTTTTTCAGCCATGCCGAAGAGTCCACCTGGGATCATATTAAGCAATCGGGCGAACTGCGCATCGGCGTCGCGCAGGGAGAACCGTGGTATTTCAAAGATCCAGCCACCGGTCAGTGGAACGGCATTGGCTATAACGTGGGTAAAGTACTGGCAAAAGATTTAGGCGTAAAACTGGTGCCGGTGGAGACCACCTGGGGAAATGCGGTCGCCGCGCTGCAGGCCGGGCAGATTGATACCATGCTGGTGCTGGACCCCACCGATGAACGCCGCAAAGCCGCCGACTTTTCCGACCAGCCTTTCCTCTGGTATGCGCAAGGGGTCCTGATCCGCGACGGCGTGAAGGCCGAGAGCTGGGAAGATCTCAATCGCCCGGATATTAAGATTGGCGTCACGCTCGGCAGCAGCCCGGACCTGATACTGACCAAAAAATTACCCAAAGTGCAGCTGGTGCGCTTTACCAATATGGATGAAGGCGTCGCAGCCTTCTACGCCGGACGCGTCGACGCCCTCTCGTACGTCCACCCGGCGCTGGCTCTGCAGCAGGCAAAAGTGCACAAAGGCAACCTGATTCTGCCAAAACCGATTATTGCCATCAGCACCGGCGGCGCGCTGCGCAAAGAGAGCGATCCCCGCTTCCGCAACTTTCTGAATGAAGAGTTTGCCAAAATTTACCAGTCGGGACAGAGCAAACAGTTTTATGAAGACGCCCTTAAGCTACGCGGTGTGGATATCAGCAAAGTGCCCTCGGTGATTAAAGAAGAGTGGAAATAAGCGACTACTCTCCTGGCGCGGACAGAAGCGGCGAGATTGCCGCGCCAATGTCCGCGCAGCGTTCCATATCCAGCAGAGCGTCAATCAGCCGCGCTGCCCGCGGCGCGCTGAGGCGTGATGACAGGTTGGCCTCGCATTTATCCACGATCCGCTGTTCCGGCAGCGGATTTTCTGCACACCCCGGCGGGAAGTCGATACGCTCTCCGGCGATCGTCCTTCCCTTTACCACAATGTCCACGCGCGCGGCGGGACGGCGATGCTGCAGCATCAGCTGTTCAAAGGTCTCATCGGCGATGATTTCAACCCGGTCAGCGAAGGCAAGGAGTGGCGCCGCGCCGCGCGTCCGATCGCTGCTCCACTGATGACGCGCGATTTTAAACGCCAGGCAGGCTATCGCCAGCGGCAGACTGAACTGCGCATCGGTATTGCTGACGGGACGCGCGTCGGCGAAAAAACGCGCCAGGGTAAAACTACCGTAAACGCGAATCCGCTCAATCGACTCTGGCGACGGAATACGGTCCAGCAGACGCTCAAACGACGCCAGCGCCGTATGCATCCAGCGGCATACCGGATAGTCTTTGAAACTGGCGTGCCTGAGCTGCCAGTGCGTCGCCAGATGCTCCGTCAGCCGTTCTGGCTGAAAACGGTCGGAGCCTGACATCCGCCAGAATCCCTGTTCACCATCGAGTATCTCGCGCGGCCCCACTATCCCCGCGAGGTGTAGCTCCACCGCGCGTACGCCGGCCTCTGCCGCCGGCGCGTTGTAATCCTTAAACGAAACCAGTGGACGCGCCTGCCAGTTGTATTTATGCAACGTGGGCAAAGGGGTTAACGAGGCGGCCAGTCCCAGGCTATTTTCCAGCCCCGTGGCATCGCAGCCGCGCAGTAAACCATACGCCACCGCCGCCCCCAGCGATTCGTGCTGGCACACGCCGTACACTTGTTGAAACCGTTCAGGACTCGGCTGCTGAGAGATAATCACGCGGCTGTTGATTTCCCAGGCCGCCACCAGAGAGGTCAGTAACGCCCCGCCGCTGACCGGCCCGCCCTGGCCCACCGCGGCCAGCGCCCCGGCCACCAGCGTGGCGCCGGGATGCCCCATCCCCCGCCCGGCGACTTCAAAACCATCGTCATAATCCAGCGCGTTTATCGCAGCGGCGTTGAGGAACGCGGCGCCGCTGGCGGAGAGCGGAGTTCCACCGTCGAGCACCGCGCTTCTGCCGGTCGCGTACTGGCTACGAATAACCCGCGCGCTTTTCAGCAGCACGCTGTCTTCGCAGCCGGCAACGCCGCAGCCCAGGCTATCAATAAAATGCAGAGCGATCCTGGCTTTCACCGACGCCGGTATCGCAGACGGGGTGAGTTCGCCGGCAAAACGCGCCAGCGTAGCGGTTAAGGAATCAGAGTTTGGCATTGCTTTCTCGCGTAAATATTTATAACCAAAAGAGATAATAGCAATGGTTTTTATTATTTAATTATCACATTTCGCTACTGCTAAGATGATGTCGTTCTAAAACCATCACCATCGTTTTGCGTTTTTCAGGGGTTCCAGAACTATGTCGTATCAATGGGATTTTGCCGCCATCTGGCCATATCGCATGCTGTTGCTGGAGGGGCTGTGGGGTACCATTCAGATCGGCGTCACCAGTATTTTATTCGGCATGCTGGCCGGCATTGCGCTGGCGTTGATGAAGGCCTCGCCGCTAACGTTCTTCCGTCTTCCGGCGCTGATACTGATCGGCTTTTATCGTAATACTCCCGCTATCGTCCACTTCTTCTGGATCTACTACGCTCTGCCAGTCGTCAGCCCGCTGACGCTCTCGCCGTTTGCTGCCGCGGTACTGGCGCTCTCCGCCCAGTCGGCCGCGTTTTATGCCGAAGTTTACCGCGGCGGCATCCAGTCGATCGGCGCCGGACAATGGGAAGGCGCGAAGGCGTTGGGCATGTCGCGCGCCACCGCGCTCCGCCGGGTCATTTTCCCTCAGGCGCTGCGCAGAATGATTCCTCCTTTCCTTGAGCGTTCTTTCGAACTGCTCAAATCCACCGCCCTTGCTTCGTCTCTGGCGTACAGCGAGCTGCTGTATCAGGCGATGCAAATCAACAGTCAGACTTACCGGCCCCTGGAAGTGTATTCGCTTATTGCGGTGATGTACTTCACCCTGCTGCTGATTATCAGCCAGGGCAGCCAGCTGCTTGAACGACGCCTTGCCGTCTCCGACTCACGTTAACGAGAGAACAACCATGCATTATCAGTGGGACTTTTCCCTTGTCTGGCAAAACTTGCCGGTACTGCTGAAGGGACTGGGCGTTACGCTGGAGCTATGGCTGCTGGCGGGAATTGTCGGCACGCTGATCGGGCTTGCCGTTGGCGTCGTCCGTGCCCGCGGGCCGCGCTATTTTTATCCCCTTACCAGCGCCTTTGTCGAGGTGTTCCGCAATACGCCGGTGCTTATCCAGCTCATCTGGTTCTACTATGCCTTTCCGGTGCTGGTGGGCATTCAGTTTTCCACTTTTGGCGCCGCCGCACTGGCGTTAACCCTGTACACCGCCGCCTACAGCACCGAGATTTTTCGCGCCGGGCTACAGTCCATCGAACGCGGGCAGTGGGAAGGGGCAAAAGCCTTAGGCATGCCGCCGGGCGTGATGCTGCGGCGTATTATCCTGCCGCAGGTATTTCGCCGTATGTTGCCAGCCCTGACAAACCGCATGATTGAACTGGCGAAGGTGACCTCCCTCGCCTCGATTCTCACGGTTAACGAACTGATGTATCAGGGCAGGCTGCTAAGCAGTACCTGGTATCGCCCGGTGGAGATTTTCACCGTCGTCGCCCTGCTCTATTTTGTGCTGATCTGGCCCGGAAGTTACCTGGCGGCACGTCTGGAGCGCCGCTACCGTCCACATCCTTAATATGATGAGAAAGGCCATGTCAGAGAAAAAAGTCGTCATGCGGATACGCGCCCTGCACAAACGCTTTGGTGCGCAAAGCGTGTTACAGGGCATCGATTTAGATATCTATGCCGGTGAGAAAATCGCCATCATTGGCGGCAGCGGCTCGGGTAAGAGCACCCTGCTGCGCTGTCTGAACTTTATGGAAATACCCAGCGCTGGCACCGTAGAACTGGACGGCGTTACCCTCGGTAAAATCGACAGCCGCGGTCAGCGGCGCTATAGCGAAAAACAGCTGAGCGATGTTCGCCAGCGCGTGGGGATGGTGTTTCAGCAATTTAATCTCTTCCCGCATCTGACGGTGCTGCAAAATGTCAGCGAAGCCCTGATATCGGTGAAAAAGATGCGTCGCGAAGAGGCGATGCGCATTGCCCACGCGCAGCTGGAAAAAGTGGGGCTCGGCCATAAGCACCAGGCCTGGCCCGGCAGCCTGTCCGGCGGTCAACAGCAGCGCGTCGCTATTGCTCGCGCCCTGGCAATGGCGCCAGAGATAATATTATTCGATGAGCCCACCTCGTCCCTCGACCCTGAACTCGTGGGGGAAGTGCTGCATACCATCCGTGAACTGGCAGATGAGGGGCGGACGCTGCTGCTGGTCACTCATGAGCTGGGCTTTGCCTGGCATTTCGCCGATCGGGTGATTTTTATCGAAAACGGCGTGATTCATGAAATGGGCACCCCGGAAGAGGTGCTGCGCCATCCGCGCCAACCGCGCACCCAGGCCTTCCTTTCCCGTTTCGCTGAACGGGCATTTTAACCGCAAGGAAACATGATGAGTTTAGCTCTCTCCGCTCAAAGCAGTCAGGCGTACCTGCAGGATACGCGCAACGACAATGTGCAGGTGTACGTCAACGGCGAATTCGTTCACCGCGATCGCGCCACGGTTTCCGTTTTCGATTCCGGCTACGTCTGCGGCGACGGGGTCTGGGAGGGGCTGCGGCTGGTGAACGGCAAGCTGATCGCCCTTCAGGCGCATCTCGATCGCCTGTTTGCCGGGGCGGCCGCTATCCAGCTCAATATCGGCCATAGTCGTGAGGAGCTAACCAATATTATGTACAGCACGCTGAAGATCAACGGTATGACGGACGGCGCCCATCTGCGGCTCATGATCACCCGCGGCAAAAAGCGCACGCCAAATCAGGACCCGCGCTTTATCCTCGGCGGCGCCACTATCGTCTGCGTGGCGGAATATAAGGTTGTGGATGAACAGGCCAAACGGCGCGGCCTTGCCCTGTTCACCTCGACCTATCGTACCAGCGCGCCGGATGTTTTCGATTTGCGTCTTAATTCCCACAGCCGCCTGAATTTGATCCAGGCGCTATTGCAGGCGCTGGACGCCGGCGCAGATGAAGCGCTGATGCTGGACCCTCATGGGTTTGTCGCCAGCTGCAATTCCACCAACTTTTTTATCGTACGCCAGGGCGAGCTGTGGACCTCAAACGGCCTGTACTGCTTTAACGGTATTACCCGCCACACTATCTTGTCACTGGCGCGCCAGCAGGGCCTCGGCGTGCAGGAAAGATCCTTTACTCTTGCCGAAGCCTTCACTGCGGACGAAGCTTTTGTCACCGGAACGCTGGCAGGTATTACCCCGGTAAACAGGCTCGACGGCAGGCGCTTCGACCTCAACGAAAATCCGGTGACCCGACGTATCAGCGGCTGGTATCAGGACTATTTACAGCAGGCGGAGTCGCCGCCCGCCGACCATCGCCGGACGAAAAAAAACCCGCAGAGATAGCGCGGGTTGATTCAAATGCAAATCCATTGACTGCAAATAACATCACAATAACCAGGTGTTATTTTATGATGTGCATCACAAAAACATCACCCCCTGTTCGGGGGGGATGCTGACTTCTCCCGGGCCTCTCTTTATCCTCCCCGCGCGCAGCGTGGAGGGCTAAGGGCATAACGTGACGGCCCAGCGCAGCCCTGATTCGCGTAGCGCAAAGATCGCCTGAGGGATTTTTGCTTTTTTTGCAGCCGGATGTAAGAATCGACAACAATTTTTATGGGTCAACGCGTTCACTGATGCCGCTCACCGCAGGGGCTGGGATATCGGCCATCGGGATGACATTGCGCATACGTCGTTGCAGCGTGCCGCCCGCCATATCAAATGAATGACTGCTCGCTACCAGAAACCCTCTGTATTACTTCATTCCACGGGAAACAGTATGAAGCCAAAACAAGCGGAAATTATCCGCCAGTCAATGTCTCTGTTTAACAAAGAGGGATATCAGTCGCCGAGTATTGACCGGATATCGGAGAATGCGGGCATCTCCAAAATGACCTTCTACCGCTACTATGCGGATAAAGAGGCGCTCATTCTTGATATTTTACAGCAGAAAGAGAGTGAGTTTATGCAGGCGCTGCAGGAGATTACCGCCGATAAACCTTCGGGCCGCGAGAAGCTGTTTGCCGTCTTCGAATATTACAATAACTGGTTCACCTGTGAGGATTTCCACGGCTGCATGTTCACCCGCGCCCTGTTTGAATATGGAACCTCGTCTTCCGCTATCCGGGCGACATGCTCACGGTTTAAATCGCGCCTCTACCAGTTTTTCCGCGACATTCTTACCCTGCTGTTAAAACCGGAACCTGCGGAACGGGTGGCGATGATGATGCTCATGCTGATTGACGGCGCCATTGCCGCTCAGCAGGCGGAGTCCTCGGAATGCCGGGAGATCCCTCCCGGAATAACGGCCTGGAGCGCGGCAAAAGCGCTTATTTATTCAGAGGGCGGCACCCTCTGACTCGCGTTCAACAACGGTACGTAACGCCTCCAGCAGACAATCGTAGTAATCGCAGCAGGTCTGAAGACGCAGCGCTGCGCCAACGTAGACCTCCTCCAGCGCAGCCGGGTTTTTATTGCCGATCGGAACGATAACGTTATTCAGCCACCCATCGGCGTGACCGATATCAACCTCGATATGTTCCGCGTAATAATGCACGTCGCGATCCGTAAGGCCAATGCGACGGCACCCGGTCACGAGCTTCTGGTACTGCGGCGGGTCCAGCAGTTCCGTCATCGCCATCACGCCGAGCGATTTGTAGTAATGCTGACGGTTAACGCCGCCCAGCATGAACGCGTTATACCCGGCGAGCCCCTGCCAGTCATACAGATGGGCGAAATGGTTTTCAGGTAGCGCAATATCTCTGCGCTTCAGCAAATCCTTATACAAATTAACGTGCGTAAACTCCTGGCTGCCCTGGCCTATTTCATCCCAAAGGTTCTGGGCAATTTCTGCACGCGTTTCTGGCAGAGAGCCGACCAGCCCCATCGCGACCAGATCGAAAAACAGCAAATTGAGCGCGCTATCGCTTTTGAAGAAATAGTCTATTTGCGTAGCAGAGGCGGAAGAGGAGAGGAAATCAAAGAGGGGATGGTGCGAAGCCGGATGTTTCTGACATAAATGACGGAGTTCCTCAACGATATTCCCGGCGTCAAGCGCGGGTATCGGGAAACTGAAACGTTTTTTTTCCACCCGGAGCCATTCTGATTCGATGTAGCTTCTGATCCCGCAGAGTAATGGATGAAACTGGTTTTTTGCCGCCGCCGATAGCGGCTCCGCCAGCCACGCCTGGTAGAGTTTAAACAGCGCGCTGTGGGCACGTTTTTTCGCTTGCGGATCGTTGGCGGTAAAAGCCTTAGTACAGGTATTTTCGGTCAGGTACCAGGCTCTGTCCGCCAGTAGCGGATTGGCCGTCAGTTTCAGTGAAAGCGCGTTGCTGTGAAGAAGCTGGTCAATCATGTCATCCAGAGAGAGCCTGGCCATTGCGGAATGTTGTTCGTTCCCGGTGAAACCATTTTCTGTCTTACGCATTGATTTATCCCTGTTTAATGCATGGTATGTATACGTTATCGTACAGACAAATATGCTGCAATCAGATTTTTTGCACACAGGTAACTAATTTTTAAACACATGATTTAAAATAAAAAAATAATAAAACCCCCCAATAACCATAAAATTTAATTGATATATTAAAAAAAATAAAGTTACCATTTAGTACAGTTCTAAGCGATGCAAGGAATGAGCATGCCTTACCTGTTACTCACGCTGGCGGCCCTGTTTTGGGGAGGGAATTATGTCGTAGGGCATATTCTCGTTCAGGGCGCGGATCCGATTCTCATGACCGAAGCGAGATGGGCGTTGACCGCACTACTGCTGGTATTGCTGTATCAGCGTCAAATCCGCGACAGTCGGCCGTTGTTCCGCCAGAATGGCGCAACGCTGCTGGTTCTAACGCTGTGTGGACAGGTGAGCTTTCCCTTAACCCTCTATATTGGTCTGCAGTCGACGTCTGCGCTGAACGCGGCGATTTACATGTCTGCGACCCCCTGTATGGTGCTGATGATTAATCGCCTGATCTTCCATGACCGGGTATCGGCGCGGAACTGGTGGGGCGTGATCTTTAGTACCGCAGGGGTGCTGCTGCTCCTGCTGCATGGCAACCTGAGCAACGCAGAGGGGCTAAAAGGGTTTAGCCAGGGCGATCTGTGGGCAATGGGCTCGGCGCTAAGCTGGGCAGTATACTGCTCGCTGTTGCGTAACAAAGATCGTCGTATCCCCGCCAATGCTTTCGTCGCCGTCAGTTCGCTTCTTGGCGCCCTTATTCTGCTTCCGGTGGTGATTTTCTGGCTGTGGCTGCACCCCGCCACCTCATTCGCCGCCTACCACGATATCGCTTTCCTTACTGGACTGGCGTATCTGGTGATTTTCCCCTCATGGCTGGCCTACCTGTTCTGGAATAAAGGCATCGCGGCTATTGGCGCGACTCGCGGTGAGATTTATACCCATATTATTCCGCTTTCCGGCGGCATATTAAGCATTGTGTTTTTACATACCCAGCCGCATCTCTATCATTTACTGAGCTCGCTGTTAATTTTGACCGGAATCGCGATTTGCTCATTCGCTAAAAAAGCAGCGGCGTATTCATAAATAATAATCTAACGTTTTAACCCATATTCACCGAAGAGTTTAATATGCTCAGGATATACTTATACCTTATTCTCGCCGCATCGGTTTCCGCGCTGGCGACAGATATGATCGTGCCCGCGCTGCCCCTATTACAAAAAGCGTTTAATACCGATTATTCGGCTATTCAGTTAACCATTAGTGGTTTTCTGGTGATATACGCGGCGAGCCAGTTATTATCAGGATTTCTTGGCGAAAAGTTGGGTAAATTACGCGTACTGACGGCCAGCTTTTTGCTTTTCCTCGCGGGCAGCCTCCTCTGTTTTATGTCCGATAGTTTAATGATGCTGTTGGCCGGCAGGGCATTACAGGCCCTGGGCGCCGGCGCCGGGCCGGTCCTGTCTAAAGCTATCGCTAAAGAGACGTTCTCCCCGCTAACGCTCAAGCGCGCGCTTTCCGATATTTCTTCCGCCAGCGCGGTGGTTCCTCTTATTGCGCCGCTGGCCGGCGCCGCACTCCTCGGCTATCTGAGCTGGAATTGGATATTCCTGGTTATGGCCCTGTTTAGCGTCGTCACCCTTGTGCTCTCTCCGCGTCGCCTTGAGCAGCATAATGCGGTCGCGGCGCCCTCCTCTTCCGGGTTTATCACCCCGGCATTTATTCAGGGAACGCTGCTGGTTTCGCTGATTCTGAGTTCGCTGTTTTGCTATATCTCGCTGTCGCCGGCCATTTTTATGCAGCAGCTGGGGCTAAGCACCATGCACTACTCGTTGCTCTTTTCTGCTTCCGTATTATTTTTTATTATTGGCAATCAGATCGCCAAATTCGAGCGAATAATTAACCCGTGGATTTTATTTATCCTGAATGCGCTGGCGGTTACCCCATTTATTATCGGCAGCCACTCACTACTATTATGTATCGCCGGATCGATGGTTTTTAACCTCACCCTTGGCGCCTATTACCCGAGCGCGAATTTTATCGCGCTGCAAATCAAAGGCAGCAAAACAGGTATTGCGGCGTCCGTCACCGGATTTATTCAAACGGTGAGCGCCGGCGCCATCAGCTATTTCGCCGTAAAACTAACGGATACCGGTATGGGGTTTGACAGAACCCTCGGTGCAAGCACGTTAACGCTGGCAATTCTGTCTCTTCTGGTAGTCACGACAATGAAGGTAACGCAATGGAAAACTGGCAAAAAAGGAAAATAGACAGGTCGCTAAAATATCAGACCCGGGTATTCTCTGAACATATTAATGAACTGGTCGCGGTAAAAAGGGACGGTAAGGTCATCACCCTCGAAGATGGCAGAAAAATGGTGGAATTTGTCTCATGCTCTTATCTTGGGCTAGAGACTCACCCGGCGCTGAAAAAAGCGGTTGTCGACGCCATTGAGCGTTTTGGCGTGCAGGTTTCTGTCGCCAGAACGCGGGTAAAAGTCGATCTGTTCCCGCAGTTGGAAGCACGACTGAACGACATCATGCATGGGGCTCATACTCTGACGTTTAACGCCGTGACCCCTTGCCATATCGCGGTGCTGCCGCTGCTGGCATCCGGGACGCTGCCGCATTTTACGTTCAGCAAAAAACCCTACTTTATTATGGAGAAGACCGCGCACGCGACGTTGCAGATCAACCGCGCGCTTTTACAGCAGTTTGGGGAAGTCGTCAGAATTGATTTTCAGGATAAGGCGCGGATTGAAGAGGCTTTTCGCTATGCGGCCAGCCAGGGTTTAACGCCGATCTCGGTATCCGACAGCGTAGGCTCAATGGGCGGCGTCGCCCCCGTCGCGCATATTGTCCGCCTGGCGCATCAGTATGACGGCTACGCGTATATAGACGATGCGCACGGCACCTCTATCTACGGAGAGTACGGTTCCGGATACGTTATGTCATGCCTCGGCCATCGGCTTGACGAGCGTATTATTATCGCCGGCTCGCTGTCTAAAGCCTTTGGCTCACACGGCGGATTTATCGCCTGTCGCGACGCTGAGACTATCAATTTTATTAAGACCTACGGCACAACCTACGCCTTTGGTGGGCCGCCTTCATTGCCTGGAATTGCCGCCTGCGTAGCCGCCGCCGATCTCCACCTGGACGGCACCGTCGCTGCCCGCCAGGAGAAGCTTCAGAACGTCATTCGCTATTTTGATGAAGTTTTCGGCAAGATCGACATCGTTAACCGGGGTACGACGATGCCGATTCGGGGGATCCTGATTGGTAACGAAGATCTCGCCATCACGATGTGCAAAAAACTGCACGATCGCGGCTTCGCGACGACCGTGGCGATGTATCCAACCGTTGAAGAAGGGCACGCCATTCTGCGCTGCGCATTGTCGGCGCTCCACGAGAGCGGGCAAATCGACGACTTCCATAAAAACTTCAAAGAATCATTGGCTGAAGCCACGAAATAAATAGCTGCTGCCGGCCTGCTTCGGCAGGCCGCCTACGGATGCTGGTCTCTTTTGGATGTATTGCCGTTTTAGCCTTACTGATGTCAGCCTCAATCGGTTTGAGTGATTATCTCGAGGATATGCTGAACAAAATTAACCGCCGGGGCTCACGCCCGCTGGCCATATTTTTGACCTATTTTCCTGCCGCGCTGGCCTGTATTTGCCCCGCAAGGATTTTTGTCTGCCCTGGCCTTCGCCGGCATCTCGCTGGTGCTGTGGAGTATATTATTGCCGCCTTATTTACTCATTAAGGCCAGGCGTTCCGCACTGCCGGCGGTATATTTTTTCCCGGCCAGTAACTTCATCCTGAAAAGGATTATTGCCGTTGGAGCCATACTCTGGCTAGTGATGATTTACGCTTTTCTTTAATAAAAAAGAACCGGGATAACCCGGATATTCAAAAACTCCCGGTTTTCCCAATCTGACAGCCGCACAATACACCATGGGGCCCAATATTCATCGCTATATTCAGGCGTGATGAAAAGCGCCGCGGACTGCGGCGCTTTTCTCTGCTTTCGGACGGTCACGCCAGGCGTTCGTTGAGCAGGCAGGCGAGCGCCTTAATGTTGTTCAGCATGGCGCCGGGCTTCAGGACGGATCCTGAACCAGATCGCATACATGGCGGGCAAGAACACCAGCGTCATGACGGTTCCCCCCAACGTCCCGCCAATCAGGGTATAGGCGAGCGTCCCCCAGAACACCGAATGGGTCAGAGGAATGAACGCCAGAACGGCGGCCATGGCCGTCAGTAAGACGGGCCTGGCTCTCTGCACCGTCGCTTCGATGACCGCATGGTACGGATCGAGACCTTCTTTCTCATTATGGTGAATCTGCCCGATAAGAATCAGCGTATTACGCATCAGAATGCCCGAAAGCGCAATCAGCCCGACGAGGGCGTTGATACCAAATGGCTGATTGAAAAGCAGCAGCGCGGGAACCACGCCGACAAGCCCGAGCGGAGCGGTAAGAAATACCATAACCATGGCCGACATTGAGCGCACCTGCACAATGATGATCAGCAGCGTCAGGGCGATCATGATGGGGAACAGCGGCGCCATCGCCCGGGTGGCTTTAGCCGATTCCTCAATCGACCCCGCCATTTCGATGCGGTACCCTGGCGGAAGCGAGTCCACAATCGGCTGCAGCTGTTTCATGATGGAGGCGGAAACGTCCGGCGGCTGAAGATTGTCGGCAATATCCCCCCGCACGGTAATCGTGGGCGTTCTGTCGCGGCGACGCAGTAAAGGATCTTCCATTCTGACCTCCACCTTCCCGATTTGCGCGAGCGGGATGCGCTGGCCCGCATTGCCGACCAGGCTAAACCCCTCAATTTTGGCCGGATCCAGACGTATATCCCCCGCGGCGCGCCCCGTCACCTGCACCGAGCGAATATCTTCCCGCACGGCGGTGATGGGAATGCCCGATAGCAGGAACTGGAGCTGCTGAGCAACGGCATTGGACGTTAAGCCGGTTGCCTGTAGACGGTCCTGATCGAGGGTGAAATGCAGTGTCGGCACGCGCGATCCCCAGTCGGTGTTGACGGTCCTCATCATCGGGCTTGCCTGCAGCACGCCCTTAACCCGGTCCGCGATGTCGCGCAGCGTATCGGTATCCGGCCCCATCACTCGCCAGGCGACCGGGAAAGGGGAATACGGGCCAAACACCAGCTGCGTCACGCGAACGCGTGCTTCAGGCGCCAGTCCGCTGGCCACGGCTTGCCGCAGCCGCAATTTGAGCGCATCGCGTGATGCCTGGCTGTCCGTCAATATCACTATTTTGGCAAACGACGGGTCGGGGAGTTCGGGGGCCATCGCCAGGTAAAAACGCGGTGAACCCTGGCCAATGTAGGCGGTAACTATCCTGGCTTCTGGCTGTTTTTCCAACCAGTCCTCTATTTTTGCCGTTGCCGCGCTGGTCTGCTCAATCGAGGTACCATAGGGCATCTGCACTTCAACGAGCACTTCCGGGCGGTCAGAGGTGGGGAAAAACTGTTTTTTCACCAGCCCCATCCCCATGACCGCCAGCGCGAAAAGCGCGATAACGGAACCGGCCACCAGCCATTTCCTGGCGATAACCCGGGTCAGCAGGCGGCGAAAGCGGTTATAGCGCGGCGTGTCATAGATGGCGGTATGCCCCCCTTCTACCTTTGCGATATCCGGCAGCATTTTCACCCCCAGATAAGGGGTGAAAACAACGGCGACCAGCCATGAAGCAATCAGGGCGAGGCCGACAATCCAGAACATATTGCTGGTGTATTCCCCGGCGGTGGACTGGGCGAAACCATTCGGCATAAAGCCGATAGCCGTGACCAGGGTACCGGCCAGCATGGGCGCGGCGGTATGGCTCCAGGCGTAGGCGGAGGCTTTGATTCTGTCGTAGCCCTCCTCCATTTTCACCACCATCATTTCGATGGCGATTATCGCGTCGTCAACCAGTAAGCCCAGCGCAAGAATCAGGGAGCCCAGCGTCACGCGGTCAAAGTTGATACCGGCGGCCTCCATCACCACAAAAACAACCGCCAGCGTCAGGGGAACCGCCGCCGCGACCACGACCCCCACGCGCCACCCCATGCTGACAAAACAGACCACCATCACCACGAGCAGGGCGACGAAGAATTTGATCATAAACTCATCGACTGCGGCGCTGATATTCACGGACTGATCGGTGACTTTCGTCAGGGTCATCCCCAGCGGCATACTGGCATTGATTTTTGCCGTTTCGGCATCCAGCGCTTTACCCAACGCCAGCCCATTCCAGCCTTCACGCATCACGATCCCCAGCAGCAGCGCAGGTTCATGTTGGTTGCGAATCTGCAAAGTGGGCGGATCTTCATAACCGCGTTCTACCGTTGCCACATCGGACAGCTTGAGCGTTTTACCCTGAGCAATAAATGGCGTATCGCGGATCTTCTGCAATTCATCGAAAGCGCCATCGAGGCGGATAAAGATCTGCGCGCCGCGCGTTTCAATTGAACCTGCCGCGGTTAATGCGTTCTGGTTATTCAGCGCATTGAAAATATCCTGCGGCGAGAGCCCCATGGTAGCCAGACGCTCATGGGAGAAGGAGATATAAATCCGTTCGGCCTGTTCGCCGATAATATTGACTTTCTTGACCCCCGGGACGTGCAGGAGCTGCTGGCGTAACGTTTCGGCATCGCGGACCAGCAGGCGCTGCGGTTCTCCTTTCGCTTTCAGCGCAAACAGGGCGAAAGTGACGTCGGCAAATTCATCATTTATCATCGGCCCCGTCACGCCGGCGGGGAGGTTTCTGCTTTCATCGCCAAGCTTCTTCCGCGCCTGGTAGAACTCTTCCTGCACCTGTGATGGCGGCGTATTGTCCTGGAGTGAGAGCGTGATAAAGGCCATGCCGGGCCGGGTATAGGTTTCCGTGCGGTCATACCATTTGAGCTCCTGCAGGCGTTTTTCCAGCGGCTCAGCCACCTGATCCTGCATCTCCTGCGCGGTCGCGCCGGGCCAGACGGTGATAACCGTCATTTGCTTAACCGTAAAGGGGGGATCCTCCGCTCGCCCGAGGCCAAAAAAGGCGTAAATACCGGCGATGGTCACCAGAATAATCAAAAACAGCGTGACCGAGCGCTCGCGCACCGCAAGCGCTGACAGGTTAAAGCGGCCCTGGCTCATGGTTTATCCCCCGTCCGGGCCGTATCCGGTTGCCCGGCCAGGCGGACAGCCTCACCCTCGTGCAGAAGATGCGCCCCTAGCGCAACGATCTTCTCACCGGGCTTCACCTCGCCCGTTACCTGCGCCTCCTCCTCGCCCACGCTCAGCACCTTGACGGGCTGCCATGCGACCCTGGCTGGCTGCGCGGAGATCCGCCAGACGCCCGGTCCCTTGCCCGCATCATAAAGCGCGGCCAGCGGCACCTGCATGACCTGGCTTTCCCCACTTTGTTTTTTGATGTGCAGCGTTACTGTCGCCCCCAGCGGCGCGTTGGCTAACGGGCCTTCCAGCACGTACCGCGCCTCAAAGGTACGGGTGGTGGCATCGGCGGCATCGGAAAGCAGGCGCAGTTTTGCGGCGACGGGCTGCGTTTCGTCGCCATAGCGCGTCGCCAGCGCTTCGCTGCCGATGGCGGGGCGCAGCGTCTCCGGCAGCTGTACCAACGCCTCTCGCTGCCCCGCTCTGGCCAGCCGGATCACCGCCTGCCCGGCACTGACAACCTGACCGGGTTCGGCAAGCGTCTCCATCACCACGCCGTCAGAGTCGGCCAGCAGCACGGCATAGCCCGTGGCATTTTGCGCCACGTTTGCCTGCGCCTGGGCTGCGCTGAGATCCGCTTTCGCGGAATCTGCCGCCGCTTTGATCTGGTCATACTCCGAGGCGGAGACTGCGCCAGCGCCAACGAGGCCACGGTAGCGCGCCTCATCGCTGATGGCTTTTCGCGCCCGCGCCCTGGCGGCGTCAACGGCCTGTTGCTGAGCCACGGCCTGCAGCTTCAGGTCGGCGGGATCCAGCCGCATCAGCGGCTGACCGCGCTTAACGGTCTGGCCAGTATCAACAAAGCGTTCAAGGATCTTACCCTGCACTCTAAAACCAAGATCGCTTTGCGTTCTTGCCACCACCACGCCGGTATAGGTGCGAGAGGTATCGTGCGCGAGTTCTACGGATGCGGATCTGACGAGCGGCGGCTGGGTGCGCGGATCGTCACTCGAGGCGTTATCACCGCAGGCCACGAGGGCCAACGGCAGAAGACAAGCGGCAAAGCGGGCTGAATGAAGCCTGAGCATGGGAAACCCTTAATCAAATAACAGGATGGTTTCCGCATTCTCAGACTAGTGACCAATAAAGTCAATGGTCACAAATCAGGGGGCCAGGCTTCTTAAAATCAGCGACGAGAGAAGAACCGCCGCCGTTGGGGCCGTTTCGAGATTAAACTGCAGTTGAACAGGATTGATGAAGGGGCACATCACCATATATATCGCATAAGTGGCTTCATCAAGGGGGGTTTTCCTTTCGAACTCCCCGGCCTGCCTGCCTTCGACAAGAATGCTCTCAATCAGCTTTAACAGCCGTTCCGCATACCTTTCTGTTGAAGGCCACTTCTCCCGCGAGGCGACGGCGGCAATATCGTAAAGTTTACGATCGTGAAAAAAGAGTTCGCTCCCCGCTTCGGTGAGCGCCCGGAAGAGGCGGCGTAATTTTTCGCTGGCTGACGGCGCGTCAGCCACCGCTGAGAGTACCGCGGCCATGATCATTTCCAGGCGGTTAGCGCAGATCACTTCGCCGATAGCCTGTTTGGATTCGAAAAACTTATAGATATAAGATTTTGAAAAACCGATAGATTTAGCCAGCTCCGCCACGGTGGTTTTTTCATAGCCGTAATGCCCGAAATGCTCAAAGGCAGCGTCGACGATTTGCTCCCGGACGCTGTGATCGAGCGGGCCGCGTGATGGTGGGACGTTCATATTCTTAGTCATTTTTTCAGCTTAGCGTGATGCGCCTTGATTGACAACAAGTGACCATTTTAGAATTAAGTCACGATTTCGACTTGTTTCAGGATCGCGCAATATCATCCTCACAGGTGACGGCACCTGCCCGGAGCGTCCGCGTCAGGCGACATACGCTGTTGGGCCAGATTCGGATGCTCCCCGAGCAAAATTGTATCAGACAAAATCCTTTGCCAACAAAAGCATCGGCTCACCTATGACAGCTTATCTCAATGATGGAAGTGAACGCTACGGCGTGACGCCCGCTTTTCCCTGCGGGCTAAGGCCGTCCTCAGGGCGCTCCCGATGGAGAGTAAGGACGACGGATTTAAACGAAAGTGTTTTTGTTGAAGCGGAAAACCGCTGCGGTTATGACCCAGACACCCTAACGACCACCTTTCCCTTAGCATGGCCCCGGGCAAGATAGTCCAGCGCCTCCTTTGTTTCGGCAAAGGGAAACACCTTGTCGATCGCAGGCCCGATCTGCCCGGATTCGATGAGTTGGCTAATTTGCGCGAGCTGCTCGCCATCGGGGCGGACAAATAAAAACGAATAGCTAAGACCCCGCACTCGTGTAAGACGCAGGATCTTTCGGCTCATCAGCGCAAAGATAAAACGCAAAAAGAAATTTAACCCCCGGTCACGGGCGAACGCGGCATCCAATGGTCCGGTGAGGGAAACAATCTTGCCACCAGGCTTGAGTATTTTAACGGCTTTTTCAATCGAATCTCCCCGGAGAGTGCCGAGTACAATATCGTAGCCGCTCAGCACGTTTTCAAACGCCTGCTTTTTGTAGTCAACCACCTCATCTGCGCCAAGACGACTCATCCACGCAAGGTTGCCTGAACTTGTGGTCGTTCCCACCTTTGCGCCAAGATGCTTTGCCAGCTGGATCGCGAAACTGCCTATTCCCCCGGACCCCGCCGGGATGAACACCTTCTGCCCTGGCTGCAGTCCGGCTCTCTCTGTCAGCGCCTGCCAGGCGGTGAGACTCACCATCGGGAGCGACGCTGCCTGTTCGAAATCCAGGTTTGCGGGTTTCATGGCAGCGAGATTTTCAGGTACTCGCGCAAATTCGGCAAGAGAACCGGTTCCCCTGTCGAAAATACTGGCGAAGATTTCATCGCCTGGCTTAAAACGCGTCACGCGGCTTCCCGTTGCCACAACCACCCCGGACAAGTCGCTGCCCAGCGTTGCGGGAAGTTTAAAAGACAAAATCGGTTTGAACAGGCCGCCAGGAATCACGTTATCAATGGGATTCAGGCCAACGGCGTAAACTTTAACCAGAAGTTCATCAGCCGCGGGGGTGGGATAATCGACGTCATCAAATCCCAGCGCCGGGGATTTACCGTAGCGTTTAAACGTGAAGGCTTTCATGGTGCTGGTTTCCTGGTATTTGTCCTGATATGTTTTCTGGCGCCGCTATTGCCGAGTAAAAAAGCGGTTCCCAGTAACGGCTCGATAAATACGGCAAACAGAATTTGCCCGTTAGCATATCCTTCACGCCGCTCGACGATGCCTGACGCGGCCAGTCGCGAAAATGTCATGATGACTCTCTCGCATCAAGCTGAAGGCTGTTGCGCACGACCTTATCCAGGATTTTTGCAGGCCCGAATCGGAGAATGAAATTCAATTTACCGGCCAGCGATCCTGCCGTGTAGCGGATCTTGGGCCGTAGAGCCTGGGCCGCTTTAACCACCACCTTAGCCACAACCTCCGGACTTTCCGCTTCGGCCATTGCCTTACTGACCACTTTCGTCAGCTTAGCCCGGATAAGGTCATACTCTTCCAGCTTTGCATCCGCTTCTCTGTTATTGGCTTCAAACTGCGTTTTTATGTAGGCAGGTTCGATCACGGAAACCCTGATGCCCTGGGTGCGCAGTTCATGGTCGAGTGCTCCCGTGTACCCTTCGACCGCATGCTTGCTGGCCGCATAAAGCGCGACATACGGCAACGGCACGACCCCGAGAATCGAACCGATATTGATGATGCGCCCGCTGCCCTGATGGCGCATATGAGGGAGCACAGCCCGCGTCAGCCTGACGATGCCCAAAAAGTTGGTATCGAAAATGCTCCAGGCCTGTTCAATAGAGCTTTCTTCCGCGGCGGCAGGCGCGACCCCAAAGCCCGCATTATTGACCAGAAGATCGATCCGCCCCTCCAGGCGCAGCAGATCGTCAATAGCGGCCCTGACCGAAGCATCGTCAGTCACATCAAGCGTCAGCAGCGGAAAGCGGTGTGTACCCGCCTGAGAGCCACGCCGGCTGGTGCCATAAACCTTATAACCCGCCGCTAAAAGTTGATGAGCCGTCGCTTCGCCGATGCCTGAAGAAGCGCCTGTCACCAGAGCCACACGTTTATTGTTCATTCTGAGTACGCTCTCAAGATGTTGTTCAGGTTAGCAAGCGTTATCGTTCCAGGTTCGTAGGGGTGAAATAAGGGGGAATTCGTCATGTTTCTTCCTCTGCTGGGTAGCGGGTAAAGGCGCAGGATTAATGATGATGATCATCATCTATAAAGTCAACTGGTTTGATTATGATCATCATCAATGTATACTTAGCCTTTGTTTTGAGGGGGGTAAGCCATGAAAGTGTCAAAAGAGCAGGTTCGCGAAAACAGGATGCGAATCGTTGAAACGGCTTCAGAACTTTTTCGTGAGCGCGGTTACGACGGCGTAGGCGTAGCGGAGCTGATGTCAGCGGCTGGCTTAACCCACGGAGGGTTTTACAAACACTTTGGTTCCAAGGCCGATTTATTATCGGAGGCGATGCATTGCGGCTTTACGCGTTCGGCAGAACGTACGGCCGATGTGAGCTGGAAAACGTTTGTGGAGTATTACCTCTCCCGCCAACATCGTGATGACATGGCAAAGGGGTGTGTGATGTCGGCTCTGGGTAGTGACGCCGCGCGTCAATCTGAAGCCATTAAGGCAACCTTTGCGGCTGGCATTGAAGCTCAGCTGGCCACCTTCGCAAATGAGAAAGCCGCGGAAGGCCTTACGCGTGCCGACCTGATCGATACGATTGCGCATCTTGTCGGCGCGCTGGTCCTTTCCCGCGCCTGTCCTGATAGCTCCTCTCTGGCAGATGAAATTCTGGATGTTTGTCGATCGCGCATTCTCAATCAGGATACGCCCGCAAAATAGCGATCGCGCAGAGTCACCGCCGATGAGAATAAGCGCTGAACGTCATCTCAGCGCCTGCTGTTCAGAAAGGTATTTTTGCCGCCATTTAGCCGGAGATACGCCGTACAGCTTCCTGAAGGCTTTAGAAAAATGCAGCTGATTTTCATAGCCAACGGAAATGCCCACGACTTTAATCGCCGTAGCGCTGTTTTTCAGCAGGCTCACTGCGATATTCATACGAAAATTAAGCAAGTATTCCCTGGGGCCGATACCGTAGGCGCCTTTGAACAATCGGCAGAGGTAGCTGCGATTGATATTGCAATAGGCGGCCAGGCTATCAACCGTCAGATGTTCGTGGTAGCGATTTTCAATTTTTTTGATCGCCCTTTGCAGATGCCGGGTTTTATCATCAGGGAGAGAAGCCTTTTCGCCGGGCGTATTGCTGATTAGCGAAGAAAAGAAGAGATAGCACAATCCCTGCACCTTCAGCGGATATTCATCGCCATGTTCGACAATTTGCCGCAGGTAGCCAGAGGCGCTGGAGTCGTCTTTATTCAGGTTGGGGCGATAAACCGGAGATTGCCGACTAAGATGACACTCCTCGAAAATTCTGGCGGCAATCAGGCCATCGACCTCAAGCCACATATAATGCCACGGATCCCTATTATCAGCGCAGTAGGTTGTCACCTCATGGGGATGAATCAGAAACCCCTCCCCGGCGCCGACAGGAAAAGCGCCAAATTCACTGTAAAATGTGCCGGTTCCACTTATCACATAATGAAATAGGTAATGCTGGCGGACTGCGGGGCCAAAGCGGTGTCCCTTATGACAATTCTCCTCGCCGTACTGGTACAAATTCAATTCGATATTGTCGGTATGATTAAGGGTAAAAGCCTTGTGCATCAGTCGCGCTCTCTCTTTTCACCCACGTTATCAGAGATGCCTGCAGTAAAGTCACCGCGTTTCAGCCAGATTCGGAGCTGGCTCACACTTTCATAGCGACATCATTTTTCGCCATACCAATATCACATTTAGCCATATTTCCTGTTCATTCCGCAGCGTACATTCTGCCTGGTGAAAACAGCAGGAACGGAGAAATACCATGATTAAAGTGACATTTATGGGCGCAGGCAGCACCATTTTCGCCAGGAACGTACTCGGCGACATTATGACGACGCCGGCGTTGAAAGAGGTGGAGATTGCGCTGTACGACATCGACAGCGCCCGTCTCAATGAATCCCTCGCCATGTTGAATAATATCAACCGCAATACCAATGCGGGCAGAGCGAAGATCGCCGCCTACCTTGGCGTTGAGAACCGCCGCGCGGCGTTGAAAAACGCCAATTACGTGGTGAATGCTATTCAGGTTGGCGGCTACGATCCGTGCACCATCACCGATTTCACGATCGCGAAAAAATATGGTCTGCAGCAAACTATTGCCGATACCCTGGGCATTGGCGGTATCTTCCGCGCGCTGCGCACCCTACCCGTGCTGTTTGATTTCGCACGGGATATTGAAGCCGTGTGCCCGGACGCCTGGCTGCTGAACTACACCAATCCGATGGCCACGATAACCGGCGCCATGCTGCGCCATACGGAAGTAAAAACGGTAGGACTGTGCCACAGCGTTCAGGTGTGTGCTGAAACGCTGTTGAAAAGCGTGGATATGCCAACCGACGACGTGCAATTTCATATCGCGGGTATTAATCACATGGCCTGGCTGCTGGACATTCGCCGTCACGGCGAGGATTTGTACCCGGAAATCAAGCGCCGGGCCAGCGCCCTGCAGGGCAAGCATGATGATATGGTGCGCCATGAAATCATGAAAACTTTCGGCTATTACGTCACCGAATCGTCAGAGCACAACGCCGAATACATGCCTTACTGGATCAAACGCAGCTACCCGGAGCTGATTGAACGCTTCAATATCCCGCTGGATGAATATCCGCGCCGGTGTATTGAACAGATTGACCAATGGCAGCAGCAGAAACTGGCGCTGACCCATGACACCAGCCTGACCCACAGCCGTACCCATGAATACGCGTCTTACATCATCGAAGCGATGGAAACCGATCGGCCTTACAAAATTGGCGGTAACGTGCTCAACACCGGCTTGATTACCAACTTACCTTCCGAGGCCTGCGTCGAAGTCCCTTGCCTGGTCGATGGCCAGGGCGTCACGCCATGCTACGTCGGCAATTTGCCGGAGCAGCTGGCAGCGCTGAACCGGACCAACATCAATACTCAGCTGTTGACCATCGAAGCGGCGGTGACGCGCAAACGCGAAGCCATCTACCATGCCGCCCTGCTCGACCCGCATACTTCCGCAGAGCTGTCGATCGATGACATCCGCAAACTGTGCGACGAACTTATTGAAGCACACGGCAGCTGGCTTCCCGCCTACCATTAATCGCTCTGCTGACCAGCAACCTCCTGATAACTCACCAGGCGCGGCGTTTTCCGCGCCGTTCCCCATGTTTACTCAAAGAACAGGAGGTTTTGTCTTTTCGGCGCTGTCTGTTTTTCTATTTTTTGATAAATCTCTTCGCATCGATTTTTCTGCGGCGGCTTTGCCAGGGCTATCGGAAAGGAGATTAAGATTCAGCCTTACCCGGTACGTAACAGGCTGTTTTGTTTTTCTTGCGATACTCACCGGGCGGCAAATGAAAATGACGCGTAAATAATCGGGTGAATGTTTGCTGCGAGTCATAGCCGTAGCGCAAACCAATACTGTAAATATTCTCATCGGTCTCGCGTAAATCGCGGGCCGCTGAGTCCAGTTTTTTATTACGGATATAGCGCCCGAGGCTCTCGCCTCGATATTGCAAGAACAAACGCTGCAGGTACCATTTGGAATACCCTGAATAACGGGCTATCTGTTCTATACGCAGTGGTTTATGTAAGTTATTGTCGATCCAGTCAATGATGACGGCTATTACTGTTTCGGAAATAAACATGTCGCCTCCCCTTCTGAATGCTGCCGGTTTTATCAAGATAGTTTTTGCGTAAGGTATGCACATCATGTTGTCACCGGCACAGCGTGAAGCTCAGGGCGCTAATAACCCTTTCATTATCAATGACAGACCGAATTCGAATGCAGTATCCGGATGGGGATAAACCAGCGATTCGATAGAGGCACTTCCTGGCGATGGCTTTGATAAAATTTGCTTACCATCACCGCCCGAGCGGGACTGCTCCTCTAATACGCATCCCAGGGTGTATTCACTCAGAGTGAGTAATATCATTGCGGCGTCGGCTTCAGTGAAACCGACGCGCGCAAGATACGCCACCTTGGGACGAAACGTACCCCCTCCCACCCGGGCCGGTGATGTCCCGGCATGTAACAGGGCGCCGTCCCGATGGGCGAGCAGAGCGCGCCGGAAACTACGGGCGTTATCCGCCAGCCAGTTTGCCCATTCAGCAATATCTTCGGGGACAGACAGGGAATGGTGTTTGGCTAAAACCGCGGAAGCCATTTCTTCAAGTAAACTCGCCTTGTTCTTGAAATGCCAGTACAACGTCGCTGATTCCACCCCCAATTTTTGTGCCAGCTTACGGGTCGTAATCGCTTCGAGGCCGACCTCATCTAATAATGCTAATGCTGCCTCAATCACCTGATCTCGCTGGATTTTCGCCATGATATTCCCCCTTTATTGATGCATCAAACCGGCCAGTGGTCTGTGAAGCGCCATTTTGTCTGAACTCAGCGCCTGACGGAATCTTTAATGCAAATAAATCTATCATTGATAGGTTTATTGATCAATGATAGATTTCTTCGCTCATCGTCCTTAGAGGGCTTTTTATGAATATCAATCAAGACAAGCGGGTCAAGGAAACGACCCATCCACGACCGATAAACGCCATACCTCCGACGCTGTGGATGCAGGCGGCCATCATTACCCTGGGGGCGTTTGCAACGATGCTCTCATCAACGATGCTGAGCGCGGCGCTGCCCGCGATGGCCGCCGGCCTTGGCGTGACGGACACGGCAATACAATGGATAGCAACGGCGTATCTTATGGCCCTTGCGGCAGGCGTTCCGCTGAGCGCATGGGCGGCCAGGCGGTTTGGCGCTACGCAGCTTTGGCTCTATGGCCTTATTTTATTTGCGATTTTTTCGGCAGTTTGCGCCCTTTCCCCGCGTTTTGAGGTGCTGCTTGCCGCAAGAGTTATGCAAGGTCTGGCAGGGGGATTACTCGTACCGGCAGGGCAAACGATTCTTGGTCTGGTCGTCGGACGCGAACGTCTGGGGCGGGTGATTGGCACGATTGGCGTGGCGATCGTCATTGCACCCTTGCTGGGAACGTCGCTGGGCGCGGTCCTGCTTGAAATCTGCGGATGGCGAGGGTTATTTTGGATCACGGTGCCGTTCTGTCTGTGCGCCTATCTTGCCGGAAGGAAGCTGCTTCCCCGTCCGACAATAAAAACTGACAGGCCCCTCTCTCTGGACTGGCTGGGACTGGCGCTGGTCTTCTGCAGCCTGCCGATGCTGATGGAAGGCATGAAAGAGCTCAGCCTGAATAGTGGTAAATATGGCTGGAACGTCACCATGCTCAGCGTGGGCGCCCTGTTCACCTGCTTGTTTATTTATCGCTCTTTGCGCATTGAGTCCCCCTTACTGCATCTCGAGCTTTTCAAGCATCGGGGTTTCACTTTATCTGCCGTATTGATGGCTATCGGCGGCGCGGTGAATTTTGGCGGTCAGTTCCTGCTTCCTTTATATTTCCGCGACGTTTGCCATGTAACGCTTGCTGAAGTGGGCCTGCTTCTCACCCCTCAGTTAATCGGCTCGGCGATAGGATTTCCGGTGGCCGGCTACTTCTCCGATAAGCTGGGGCCACGAACGGTGCTTATCATTGGCGGTTTACTCGCGGCATTTGCCACATTGCCACTGGCAATGATTGATGCGGGAAGTCGCTATACGCTTGTGGGGGGCGCAATAGCGGTCAGAGGGTTCGGTTTAGCCCTGGCAACGGTGCCCGCGATGGCTGCGGGCCTGGCTATGGCTGGCAGCCGTCACTTGGCTGATGCCGCACCTGTTCTGAATATCCTCCAGCGCGTTGGGGCGATGGCGGGCGCGGCGCTGGTGACCGCCTGCTACGTCAGATTTGCCCATACCCGGGGGAGCTTAGCCGCGTTTCATCACGCCGGGTGGCTACTTACCGGCGGGGCCGTACTGCTCGCGCTTTGCGCATTATTTATGGTGAACCATTCCACTTTAACAACGCCGGAAGAATAAAAGTTTAATCAGAAAAGTTATCGTTTTCAGACCCGATCCCAATGCCTGCTGGTTAAATTTGCAGACATGGATTTCGTTGCCTGCAAAATAAACAATTCGGAGCGGCTGATAGGCAGTCATGCCAGCCCGTTGCGAACCGGCTGGCATGGCGCACTCTCGCTGGCTAAATCGCGCCGATCAATCCCCCATCAACCCGAATCACCGCGCCGGTAATGTAGCCGGCAGGCTGGCTTGCCAGAAACGCAGCGACGGCGCCGTACTCCTGCGGTTCGCCATAGCGCCCGGCCGGAATGCTCTGACGACTCTTTTCGGCGACCACTTCCGCACTGCTGTTTTCCCGTTGCGCCTTGAGAGCATCCAGCTGACTGACGCGGTCGGTCGCGATGCGCCCTGGCACCATCACATTCACCGTCACGCCGTCGCCAGCCACTTCGCTGGCGAGGGTTTTCGACCAGCCGAGCAGGCTCATGCGCAGCGCGTTCGACAGGGCGAGACCGGGAATGGGGGTTATCACGCCGGATGAAGTGGTGGTAATAATGCGTCCCCAGCCGCGGCTGCGCATGCCGGGCAGGAGTTTATCGGTGAGCTGAATCAACGAGGCGACCATGACTGAAAACTGCTGTTGCCAGACTGCGCCATCCGTCCCCTGCGCCGGTGCGGGCGGCGGACCACCGGAGTTGTTAACCAGAATATCGATATCGCCCCACCGCTCGCGGATATCGGCAATCACTCGATCAAACTGCTCCGGGGCGGCGAGATCCAACCGCCAGGCGCGGGCAGTACCGCCCAATAAGGTGATACGTTCCACCGTTTGCGCCAGTTTTTCCGCGCTGCGGCCGGTGACCGCCACCTTCACCCCTTCCTGCGCCAGCGACAGGGCAATAGCCTGTCCCAGACCACTGCCGGCACCGCAGACCAGCGCCACACGTTGTTGTATCTGAAAATCCATAAGTGCTCCTGATTGTATTTTCAGAAGCAATATGTGCAAGAGCGATGCCAGTTATGCGCGGGCGTTTTTAACATTGACCTGGTCAAAGGCGTATTGCAGATGCGTTCTCATCAACTCTGCCGCCAGTTCCGGCTTGTTCTCTCGCAGAGCATCGATGATGGCAACATGCTCTTCACACCACGCTTTTACGCGGCGCTTATTGTGATAGCTGCCAAACTCCAGCAGACGGCGCAGCCGGTTTTGTTGCTGAATGGCCTGTAACACGAACAGGTTGCCGCTGGCTTCTGCCAGCAACTCGTGAAACTCAGCGTCGGTTTCGAAAATCTCTTTTGCCGGCACCTGCGTAATATCCGGGTGGGTGATGAGCCGCAGATGCCTTGCGCGCAGGCGTTTAAGCATCTGCCTGTCCACATGCAGGCCGGGCGTCAGCAGCGCCGTCGGTTCAATCATCAGGCGAAAACCGTAGCTGTTGCGCAGGGCGACATCGGAGTTGAGGGTTTGCAGGAAGCGCCAGCCGTGCCCCGCGTTACGGGCAATCAGGCCGTCCTCCGATAGCTTGACCAGCGTACGGGTCAGCACGCCGCGATCGACATCATAGCGCTGGCTGATTTCGGTCTGGGTAAACGATTCCGGCAGCGCACCCGCAATACGATCGTGTACCAGCTGCTCGTACAGCTTCTGGTCATTGCTCTTGGACTGCTCAATCTCCAGCAGCTCCAGTTCATTGCTGCGTTTAAGCAGGAAAAAGCCCTGATTCGGACGCGCTTCAACCGCCCCCATTCGGGTCAACTCTTTTAGCCCGGCGCGCACCGGCGTACGCGACACGCCCAGCGCATCGGCAAGATGTTGCTCCCGTAAATGATGACCTGGATCGAATTTTGCTTCGGATATCAGGTCGAGTATTTGCCGGGCAATCCGGCGACTGCTCGCAGTGGAGTCAGGCTGCATGGAGAACGGTTCCCTGAAATGCATTGTTGTGATCGATATATACAATATCACGGGCAACAAAACGCAGCAAAACAAAGCAAGGACTGCACGATTAGCGTGCAATACGCACCAGGATGAGACATTTTTTTCACACGCTTGATTGTATTTATTGACTCAATAAATTCAATTTAAATCTTAACCAGGAGACGACTATGTCCAGCAATTCTTTACTGTTTCGCCGCGTGCGTACCTTGATGTTCGCACTGACCGCACTTCCGCTGGTAAGCCATGCTGCGGTGGAAACCATCGCCCCGGGCAAGCTGACCTACGGCACGGCGGCGACGTTTATGCCTTTTGAGTTCGTGAAAGAGGGCAAGCTCACCGGCTTCGATATCGACCTGATTAACGCGCTAAGCAAAGAGATCCAACTGGCGCCTGCGCCGATGCCGATGGAGTTCAAAGGGCTTATCCCAGCGCTGCAGGGGAAACGTCTCGATATCATCAACTCCGCCATGTACGTCAACCCGACCCGTGCCGCGCAGGTCGACTTCGTGCCATATCTGAAAATCGGCAGCCGCGTGGTGGTGAGCAAAGGTAACCCGGCAAAAATCACCGGACGCGACCTGAGCCTCTGCGGCAAAAACATCGCCGTGACGCTCGGCGGGATCGAAGAGAGCCAGGCCCGGGCAGACAACCAGCGCTGCCTGGACGCCAAAAAACCGGCCATTAACGTCATGACCTTCCCCGCCGCCACCGACTCCGCCGTCGCCGTCGCCCAGGGCCGCGCCGATGCCGAGTTCCTCTCCACGCCGGGGACCGTCGCCCTGTTAACCGAAAAAGCGGGCATGTTTGCCGCGGTTGGTGACGAATTCGAAGCGGATACCCATATCGCGTTTGCCGTGCGTAAAGGCGACACCGAAACCCGGGCCCTGCTGGAGAAAGGTCTCCAGGGTCTCGTCAAAAATGGCACCTATAAGCAATTGATTGAGAAGTGGAACTTCCCTGACTCCGTTGCCCTTTTCTAAACCGTTATGCCATTAACCGGAGAAAGCTATGTCGATCGAACTAATGTGGCAGTACTTCCTCTCACCCGAGTTTGTTCAGGGTGCGTGGATGACGCTACTGATTACCCTCTGCTCACTGTTGTGTGGCGTGGTGCTGGGCCTGGTGTTGGCGCTGTTGCAGGAAGCGCCGTTTCGCGCCGGGAGAGGGCTGGCCTTTTTCTACCTGTGGCTGTTTCGCGGGACGCCAGTGCTGTTCCAGATAATCTTTGTCTACAACGTGCTGCCAGGCTTCGGCTTACGCTTCTCCGCGTTTACCTGTGCAGTGCTGGCGCTTTCGCTTAATGAAGGCGCCTACATGGCGGAAATTCTGCGCTCTGGCCTGCAGGCCGTAAAAAGCGGCCAGCGCACCGCCGGCATGGCGCTCGGGATGACCCACGGGCAGATCATGCGAAAAATCGTGCTGCCTCAGGCCGCACGCATCGTTCTGCCGCCGATGGGTAACCAGATGATCAGCATGCTGAAATCGAGCGCGCTGGTGTCGGTTATCGCCGTTCAGGAGCTGCTGCTGGTCGCCAACCAGACCGCCAGCGCCAGCTTCCGCTACTTCGAAGCGCTTTGCGCCGCCGGTCTCTATTACCTGCTGCTCACCAGCCTGTTCATGATCTTCCAGTCGTGGCTTGAAAGCGTACTGGATCCCAAACAGCGGCGCAGCAAGAGCCAGAAGCGACTGACCCGCCTGTTTAAATTACCGAAAATCGCCCGGGAGGAACCATGAGCGAGAAACCGCTGCTGGAGATGATCGGCATTGATAAGACTTTTGGTCGCCAGACCGTGCTCAAGAACTGCTCACTTGAGGTGCAGCGCGGGGAAACCGTGGTGCTGATTGGGCCATCGGGCTCGGGAAAATCCACCCTGCTACGCTGCGTCAACATGCTCTCACCTGCCGACAGCGGCGACATCTTTTTCGCCAGCCAGCACATCAGCCGGGGCGAAGTGCCGGTGCACAAACTGCGCCAGCGTATTGGCATGGTGTTCCAGAACTACGAGCTGTTCTCGCACCTGACGGCGGCGGAAAACATCATGCTGGCCCCAATGACGGTGCTGGGGATGAACCGCATTGATGCCCGCACGCTGGCGGACAACCTGCTGGCGAAGGTGCGCATCAACGAACGCGCGGACCACTTTCCGGACGAGCTCTCCGGCGGCCAGCAGCAGCGCGTGGCGATTGCCCGTGCCCTGGCGATGAAGCCCGAGCTGATGCTCTACGACGAACCCACCTCAGCTCTCGACCCGGAGATGATCCGCGAAGTGCTGGAAGTGATGGCAGAGCTCAGCGCGGAAGGGATGACCAGCATGGTGGTGACCCACGAGATGGGCTTCGCCCGGCGGGCCGCCAACAACATTCTTTTTATGGAAGACGGCGAAATTATCGATCGCGCCAGCACCGGTGATTTCTTCGCCGGCCACGTCAGCGAGCGCGCGCAGCGCTTCCTGACGCAAATATTACATTAATTATGGAGTTCCTATGTCCAGTTACCAGGTTGACAGCGCACGAATGAAAAAGGATTTAGCGACGCTGGTTGCCATCAATACGGAAAATCCGCCGGGCCATGAGCGTGAAGCCGCCGAATGTCTGGAAGGCTGGCTGCTGACCGCCGGGTTCGATCTCTCCTTTAGCGAATACGCGCCGGGGCGGACCAACGTGATCGCCGTCCTGCACAATGGACCGGGACCGTGCTTCGCCTTCAACACCCATATCGACACCGTTCCGGCGGGCAGCGGCTGGGCGAGCGATCCCTTCACCCTCAGCGAACGCGATGGCCGCCTGTACGGGCGCGGCGCCTGCGATGCCAAAGGCCCGCTGGTGGCGATGGTTGAAGCCCTGCGTCTGCTGGCCGCCAACCGTCAGCGCTGGTCCGGCACCTTGATGGGCGTGTTCACCGCCGATGAAGAGGTCGCCAGCGAAGGGGCGAAATTTTACGTACGCGACACCCCGCCAGCGATTGATTTCGCGGTGATTGGCGAGCCGACATCGAATGCGACCTTCTCGGCTCACAAAGGCAGCTTGCGTCCTCGCGTGCGGGTAAAAGGCGTCACCGCGCACTCCGGCACGCCGGAGCTGGGGGTTAACGCCATTTACCAGTCCGCGCGCCTTTTAGGGCTGATCGAAGAGGCCCACCACCAGCAGGTGCGTTGCCGCTGCCACGATCTGGTCGGCAATGCCAGCCTGACGGTGACCCGCATCAACGGCGGCCATGCGGACAACGTGGTGCCAGACAGCTGCGAGCTGCTGCTCGATCGCCGCATGGTACCGGGGGAAGACGAAGAGGTTGTTAAAGCCGAACTGCAACAGCTGCTCGACCACGCGTACGCGCAGGCAAACGTGGAAGCGGAAATTATCGCCTGGCAGCCCACCACCGGCGGCGCGACGCAAACCGACAGCAGCGAAGCCATTGTCGAGCAAAGCCTTGCCGCCTGCCGCCGTCACGGACAGAGCGAACCCGGCCCGTTTGGTTTTCAGGGCGGCTGCGACCTGGTGCATTTCTGTTCGCTGGGCGCAAAGGGCGTGGTGATTGGCCCCGGCTCGCTGGCCGTGGCCCACAAGCCCGATGAATTCGTCCCCGTCGATGAATTTATCGCCGCGGCAGATATCTATCTCGATATTGCGCTCGCCATGCTGCCGCCGGCGTCCGATTTATGAAAGCGCAGCTCTTTCGGGGAGACCTGCATTACGCCGGCGTGACGCTGCATACCGCCGCCTCCGGCCCGGTGACGGCGCTCGACACCCTCTGGTTGCGCCTGGAAGACCGTGGCGTGACGGGGATTGGCGAAGTGCGTCTCAACATTCGCTACCTGCACGGCTACCGCGAAGAGCAGGTGCTGAACAACCTGCTTCAGCGCCTCAACGGTTGGGACTGGCGCCAGGAGCCCGCGGCGCAACTTGCCGCGCTGCACGAGGAGGACCGCACGCTGCTGCCGCCGTCGCGCATGGCGCTGGATATGGCGTTGCACGATTTAATGGCGCGTCAGAACGGGGTCAGCGTCGCCGCCTGGCTGGGGGCGCCAGCTGGCCTGCCCGCCTGGCACACCAATCAGACGCTGTTCTGGGGCAGCGAAGCAGAGATGCTGGCGCAGGCGCAGCGCTATGTCGATCGCGGTTTTACCCAGCTGAAGTTACGCACGGGGATAGCGGATTTCGCCACCGACCTGGCCCGCCTGCAAAAGCTGAGGCTGCGGTTTGGTCAGCAGATTTCGCTGGCGATTGACGTGAATGGCCAGTGGTCGCTGGCGCAGGCTCACGCGGCGTTCCCTTATCTGCGCGAGCTGAATCTCAGCTATATCGAACAGCCGTTAAGCCCGGCAAACGATAGCCAGCTTGCTGAACTGTACGGCTACGGCATCCCGATCATGCTCGACGAAAGCCTCAACAGCGAGTCGGCCATCACCCGGCTTATCGCCGCCAAAGGTGCGCTGTGGGGGCATCTCAAGCTGGTGAAACTGGGGGGGCTTGCTCCGACGCTTGCCGCCGCCGTCCGTCTGCGACTCGCCGACGTGCCGTTCATGATTGGCCAGATGAATGAAGGCCATGCCGCCACCGCCGCCGCGCTCCAGCTGTGCCGCGTGGTGCAACCGGCATTCGCCGAACTGTATGGCGCCGATGGATTAACCGACGATCCCGTCAGCGGGCTGGAATACCGCAATGGCATGGTCGCCGTTAACGACTCTCCCGGTCTGGGCGTGCAGTTCGATGCCGCGCGGGCCAACTTACTCCAGGAGTTTAATGATGCAAGATGTTAACAATGTGATTCAGGGCAGCGAGTCCGCCTTTCGCGCCGACGAATATGCGCAGCGCATTCAGCGTACCCGCGAACGCTTAAGCCGCGCGGGCGTGGACGTGATGATCGTGACCGGCCCGGAAAACATTTTCTGGCTTACCGGTCAGCAAACGCCGGGCTATTACACCTTTCAGGCGCTGCTGCTGCCGGTAGAAGGGGATCCGGTCTTTGTGATTCGCCAGCTCGAATACTTTAACTTTATCGCCAACACCTTTATTTCAGACGCCGCCATCTACCAGGATGGCGATAACCCGGTGGATTTTCTGGTGGGCATGCTGCAACAGCGCGGCTGGCTCAACAAACGCATTGGGCTGGACAAACGCGGCTGGTTCCTGCCGATTGCCGTCTATGAAGCCCTGCAGGCGAAGCTCGGCACCATCGCCGATACCGCGGGCGTCATCGAACCGCTGCGCGCGGTGAAATCGGCGGCGGAGGTGGAAAAAATCGCCCTCGCGGCGCGCTATGTGGATGCGGGCATGCGCGCCGGGATGGCGGCGATTGGCAGCGGCGCGGACGAAAACGCGCTGGTCTCCGCGATGATGGGGGCCGCTATTGCCGCCGGTTCCGAGTATGTCGGCATGGAACCGCTGGTTTCTACCGGCCCACGCAGCGGCGTGCCGCACGGCACCTGGCGACGTCGGGTGATGCAGGATAACGATCCGGTCTTTCTGGAGATGTCCGCCGCCCACGATCGCTACCACGCCGCGATGATGCGCTCCGCCTGGCTGGGCCGTCCGCCCGCTATCGCCATCGAAATGGAAAAAGTTTGTCAGGAAGCCCTGCAGGCCGCCCTCGACGCCATTCGTCCGGGCGCCACCTGCGAATCGCCGCACCTGGCCTGCCAGAAGGTGATCGACCGCGCGGGATTCACCGAAAACTTCAAAAAACGCACAGGTTACTCCATCGGTATCGCCTTCGCGCCGGACTGGGGCGAAGGCGGCATTCTCAGCCTGTACAGCGGCGTCACCACCGAGCTGCAGCCTGGCATGACCTTCCACATCCCGCCGGCCCTGCGTATCTACGGTCAATTCACCGTCGGCGTCAGCGAAACCGTGGTGGTGACTGAAACCGGATATCGCCAGCTGGGTTCCCTGGCTCGCCCATTAACGCTGCTGTAAGGAAAGAAAGATGAAAGATATCAACGAGTGCCGTGAACGTCTGCGCGGCATTTTCAACATCACCGTCACCCCGTTCACCGCCAGCGGCGCGATCGACTTCCCGGCGCTGCGTGAAAATATCGAACGCGTGATTGATCTGGGCTATGACGGCCTGCTGATTGGCGGCACCTACGGTGAGTTTCCGGTAATGACCGTCGAAGAACGCCGCGAGCTGTTTCATGAGGTGATGGGCTGCGTGGACGACCGCGTGGCGGTGATGCTGTGCAGCGCCAGTTCCGACCCGCGCGACGCCCGCGAGCTGACCCGGCTGGCAAGCGAACTGGGCGGGCTGCCGATGGTCACCGCCCCCTTTGTTAGCGAAATCACTGACGAACAGATCGTCAGCTACTTCAATGAGATGGCGCCGTTATCCAAAACCGGCATTCTGGTGTACAACGCGCCGGGCATCGGCATCACCCTCTCCCCGGCGCTGCTGGAACGGCTGGCAGAGATCCCGAACGTGGTCGGCATCAAACAGGGCGATCTCAACCCAACCGCCATCGATCAGATTGCCAACCGCCTGCGCGGGCGGCTGCGTTTGTTCTGCGCCTCCGATCTGGCTTTCCTCGGGCCGATGATGGCCGGGTTTGACGGCATCAGCACGACCAACAGCGGCGCGCTGCCGGAGCTGATCGTCAATACCTTCCGCGCAGTGGAACGGGGCGACGCCGCCACCGCCCGCGATTTGCATCAGCTGTGGTACGCGTATCGGGCGCTAGCGCGCAAACACGGTCAGCCGCAGCTGGTGAAAGCGGCGATGGCGCTGCGCGGCTTTAACGGCGGCACCGTACGCGCACCGTTAAAACCGATCGGCGACGCGGCGCTGGCAGAGCTGACCCGCGTAATGCAGGAGCTTGCCAGCGACCATCGCAGCGGGGTTACGCTGGCGCGTTAAGCGCCGCCTGTAGGAACGCGACGAACAGCGGATGGGGCGCATCCGGGCGGGACATCAGTTCCGGATGCCCCTGAACCCCGTGCCAGCACGGCAGCTCAGGCTGGGAAACGGCTTCCACGATACCGTCGCTTTGCGCGCTCACGCGGACCCCGCAGGGAGACAGCGCCGGCAATAACTCGGGGTTAAAGCAGTAGCGATGGTTGTAGTGCATTTCGCGGATATCGCCGGGGATAAGCCCGGAGGAAAAAGGGAATACGCCGCAGCGATGACGGCCATCGGCAAAGGGAACAAAGCTGTGCAGGGCTTCATCGGGGGCGACTTCCGCGGGAATGGCCGATTCGAAACCCGGGCTACGGCGCACGGCTGCGGTCATCATGCTCTGCATTCCCAGGCACAGCCCCAGCGTTGGCTGCCCGCGGGCCAGGGTCTCTTCCGCCACGCGGATTTGTCCGTTGACCGCCGCCATCGAGGAACCGCCTGGCAGCACCACGCCCTGGAAGGCCTGAAGCTCGTGTAATCCCGTGGACAGGCTGACCGGCGCAAAGAAATGGACCTCCAGGTTCAGCCCCAGCGACGCCGCGGCATCGCCCAGCGAGCCGAGCGTGGCGGGATAGACCAGACGGTGGTCCACCTCGCGGCCAATCAGCGCGATGCGCAAGGACCCGCCGGCAGACGACGACTCGCCGCTATCCCAGCGGCCGTAGCGGTCGGCGGTGAGATCTAACAGCGTGTGTTGCCCATCGCTGAGCGTCAGGCGGTGGCGGCTGTCGTCGCTGTAAAGCCGCTGGCCCGGCAGGTCGGCGATAAGCGGCGCCTGCGAGGACGCCAGCACAATGACGGCGTTTGATGACGGCAGGCGGGCGATATCGCGCACCTCTTCACGCAGCGTATCGCTGCGCCAGAGGCCGCTGGTCACGCAGTACCCTGCACGAATGACGTGCTGGTGGCTATCGGGTACATCCCCGGCGAAGTCGGGGCGAAGGCTCCAGAGGGGCAACCCAAGACGATTGGCCCACAGGCTGGCGGTGATACCGTAGCGGGCGGGCGCGGAGCTGTTATCGAGAATAAAGATCGGTGACACGGCGAGTTTCCTGCTGATGTTGGGTACCTAATTGTATTAATTGAATCATTAGATACAAAAGAGGATTTATGAATAACAGTCAAATCGCCCGTCGTATGCAATCCGTACGGCCTTCTCCGACCGCGGCCATTTCTGACCAGGTACGGGTACTGGAAGCCGCAGGCAAGCAGGTTATCAACCTGGGCGAAGGGGAACTGGATTTTGCTACCCCACCCCATATTAGCTATGCGGGCATTGAAGCTATCGTGCATCACCAGACTAAGTATACCGCCGTTTCCGGCACCGCAGCGCTCAAGGCGGCCATTGCCGCCAAGTTCGCTCGCGACAATCAGCTGCGCTACCGTCCGGAAGAGATCATCGCCGGGAGCGGCGCCAAACAGCTTATTTTCAACGCCTTTCTGGCAACCCTGGACGCCGGGCAGCAGGTGATTATTCCCGCGCCCTACTGGGTCTCTTACCCGGATATGGTCTCTCTGGCCGACGGCGAACCGGTGATTGTGCCCTGCGATGAACAACACGGCTGGAAGCTGACGCCGGAACAACTGGCCGCCGCCCTCACCCCGTCAACGCGCTGGTTGATCCTCAATTCGCCGGGCAACCCGACCGGGGCGATTTACAGCGAACGGGAGCTGCGCGCGCTGGCAGACGTGCTGGCGGACTACCCGCAGGTGCTGGTGATGGCCGACGACATTTACGAGCCGCTGCGTTACGACAATACCCCGTTCACCACGTTTGCTCAGGCCGCGCCGCAGCTGGTTTCGCGTACGCTGACGGTGAACGGCGTGTCCAAAAGCCACGCCATGACCGGCTGGCGTCTGGGCTATGCGGGCGGGCCGCAGTGGCTCATTGCCGCCATGCAGATCCTGCAATCACAAAGCACCTCCAACCCCAGCGCGATTTCGCAGGCTGCGGCGGTCGCTGCCCTTAACCATTCGGCGGACTTCTTAGACGGCTGGCTGCACACGCTGGATAAACGCCGTCAGCAGGTGCTGGGGATGATTGCCGCCACCGAGGGCCTGAGCGCTGGCATTCCCCAGGGCGCATTCTATGTGTTTGCCAACTGCCAGCGGCTCATTGGGCGAGTGACGCCCACCGGCGAAACTCTCCGCGACGACAGCGGACTGGCGAACTGGCTGTTAGAACACACTCAGGTGGCCGTGTTACACGGGTCCGCGTTCGGCATGCCGGGGTATTTACGTATTGCCTACGCGGTGGAAGATGGGCTGCTGACGCAGGCCTGTCAGCGGATTGCCGAAGCCTGCGCGCAGCTGCGTTAGGGCACGCAAGCACCACAATGGCGCCCTGTAAAAAGAAAACCCCGCGCGATGTACTGGCCGGGGTTGTTGAATGCGGGCGCTCCGTTTTCTCAGCTCGCCAGCGCAATAGCGCGGCAATCAGTTTGCGTTCACGCCCGGCCGCTGCGGCAAAAATTCCTCGCCCCTGCCCCCTCCGTCGGGGCGAAATTGCGAAATGCATCACAGTCCAGGAAATAACTTAACAGGTTAACCGGTTAAGTTGGGTTGAGAGGTTGATCGGACAATCGGGTACGGGTATCGTAAGCCTACGAAATAAAATAAATGTAAACAGAAACTGGCGAAACAATGAAAGCAACGGCACAGTCAACGAAATACCAGGTGATAAAGGCAGCACTGTTAGATGAAATAAGAAACGGTACTTTTAAACCCGGGGAAAAATTCTACAGTGAGTCGGAATTAAAAGAGCGTTACTCCGTCAGTTCCGCCACGGTTATTCGCGCTATTCACGAAATGGTCAATGAAGGCTACCTGATTCGCTATCAGGGTAAAGGCACTTTTGTTTCGAAAGCCAAACGTAATGAGAACATTATTTTCTCAGAATCAGATAACGATTTAAAAGGCATGCAGTCGGTTAAAGTTATCGCCTGTGAACTGGAAAACGATCCGTGTATTAAAGAAAAACTCGGGTTAAATGATGATGAAAGATATTATCGTATTGCGCGCTTAAAGTTTGATAATAACAAACCTTATGCATTACAGATTTCGCATATTCCGGCCCGCTACTTCGCCAGTCAATTGACGATTAAGAATTCGGCACTCAGCTCTATTTATGAGGCTTTTAAGGTTAACAATGGTCTTGATATGTACACCATGCCCTATCGGCAGACCATCTGCGCCCTGACCGATGCTGCGCCAGAAGTCCTGCAGCACCTTGAGCTCACGGCTCACCAGCCCGTTATCATGATGAAACGCTATACCCACGACGAGCAAGGTCAGGTGATTGAATATATTGAGACCTGGAAACGGTTAGAATCATTTTATATTGAAATAAGAACGCCAGATAAGGGGGCAGGATGAACCAATTATTATTAATCTCTCATGGGGGTTTCGCCAGCGGTGCCAGACAGGCCACAGAATTAATACTCGGAGCGCAGCCAAACCTTCATGTAGTTGAACTGGATGGTGAGAAAGGGATAGCAGTATTTAAACAGGAACTTCTCGATAAAATCACCATCCTTAGCGCAGCAAAATCCAAAATTATTATCCTCTCTGATTTAAAAAGTGGTTCGCCGTATAACTCCGCAATGGAGATTATTGTCACTAACAACCTATGGAATAATATCACCCTACTCTCTGGGGTGAATTTAAACTTAATTCTGGAAATGGCCATGGCAATTGATGAAAGTCACTCGCCAGCCTCGCTGAATGAAATAATAACTACGGCGCGTGATGGTATTTACCATTTACAGCAGGCAGCGCTTGCCGCCCACACAGACGACGGAGACGAGTAAAAAATGGAGCACATTGCGGTCTGGCAGATAGCGTTACTGACGCTTTATTCAGGGCTGGCGATATACGACGGCAACAACACGACGCTTGGGTTAGTGAAACCGAGCATGGCGGGCTTCTTTGCCGGTCTCATTATGGGCGATATGACCACCGGGCTTATCGTCGGCGGCACCCTGAACCTGCTGGTACTGGGCGTGGGCAACTTCGGCGGCGCGTCGATCCCGGACTACATGACCGGTGCGGTGCTGGGTACCACTTTCGCGATCATCAGCGGCCAGGGCGCGGCGTTTGGCGCCACCATTGCGGTGCCGATTGGTCTCTTAATGGTACAGCTGGATATCCTCGCCCGCTTCAGCAACACCTTTATACATCATAAGGCCGACAGGCTGATTGAAGAGGGTCAGGTGAAGGCGGCGGCCAGGATGAACCTGCTGGGCCAGGTGCCTATTTCGCTCTCGCGTATGCTGCCGGTGCTGTTGGCGCTGATCCTCGGGGCAACCTTTGTTAATGACGTCGTGACCTGGATCCCCGCGTCCATCATGAACGGTCTTAAAGTCGCCGGTGGCCTACTGCCTGCGCTGGGTATCTCCATCCTGCTGCGCTATTTACCGATTAAGAAAAACATCTCGTTTCTGATTCTGGGCTTTTTCCTGGCGGCCTATCTGAAAGTGCCGGTGCTGGGCGCCGCGCTGCTGGGTCTGGCAATTGCGCTTTACGTCTTCAACTCAGAAAAACAGGTAACGCAAACTACCGAATCCCCGGCAAATGGAGCAATGGGCGATGAATAAAGTATTAAAACGCGTGTTCTGGCGCTGGTTCCTGTTCGGTCAGTCAGGCTGGAACTACGAAAAAATGCAGGGTCTGGGCTATCTGTACAGCATCTATCCGTTCCTTGAGAAAAAGTACGCAAAACCCGAAGAGCAGAAGGACGCGGCGAAGGTACACAGCCAGTTCTTTAACACCAACAACACCATGGCGCCGGGGATCCTCGGGGTGAACATCGCCCTGGAAGAGCAGACCGGGCTTGCGGGCAAAGATGCGGTTGCCGGGATCAAAACCGGTCTGATGGGGCCTCTGGCGGGCATCGGAGATACGCTGTTCTTTGTTATTCCGACCACCATTATCGGTTCTGTCGCGTCGTACCTCGCGCTGCAGGGCAACCCGGTGGGGCTTGTTCTCTGGCTACTGTTCGCCCTGGTTCGCATGCTGTTTATGCGCTTTAGCATCAGCAAAGGGTATCAGGAAGGGGTCAACCTGCTGGGGTCTTTGACCAATAGCCTCAACAAAATTACCCGCGCAGCCAATATTCTCGGACTGACGGTTATCGGGGCGCTTATCCCCTCGGTGGTGAAGGCGAATCTTAATTTCGAATTCAGCTACGGCGAAGTGTCGCTCAAGCTGCAGAGCATTGCCGACCAGATTATGCCCGGGCTTATTCCGCTGCTGGTTGTGGGGTTCACCTGGTGGCTGCTGGGGCTCAAAAAGATGAACTCGACTCGGGTCATTTTTGTCCTGATTGCTTTAGGTATTATCGGCTACAACCTGAATATTCTCGGTTAAGTAACACATTGATTTAAGGAACTTATCATGAAAGGTATTGTGCATATTCGTGTCGATGACCGGCTGATCCACGGCCAGGTGGCCACCCGCTGGGTAAGCCACTTCAACGCCAACCGTATTATGGTGATTGACGACGCCGTAGCTGCAAACGACGTAGAGAAAATGCTGCTGCGCAGTGCAGCCCCGGAAGGCTGCAACACCTCTATTCTCTCTTTTGAGAAAGCCAGCGCCAATATCCTCGCCGGCAACTACGACGGTCAGCGCGTACTGATCCTGCTGAAGACCCCGGAGCTGGCGCTGAAGCTAATGAACGCCGGGATTGCCCTCCCCCAGCTCAATATCGGCAATATGTCCAACAAAGACGATCGCCGCCAGATCAAACGCTCGGTCAGCGTCAACGATGCTGAGATCGCGGCCATCAACGCGCTGCTGGAAAAAGGCGTGGCGGTGACGGCGCAGATGACGCCGGAAGAGCCGAACGCCTGTATCACCACGTTTTTAAAAGCCGATAAGGGATAAGGGATGTCACCACATCAGCAGCAGTATTATCAGCATGTTTTAGCGACGCTGAATCAGGTGTTTCTTACTCAGAGCGCTGAAGTTGAGCAGGCGGCGGCGCTGTTTGCCGAGTGCGTCAAAGCCAACGGCATTATTCACGGCTTTGGATCCGGCCACTCGTTTGCCGCGGCGGTTGAGCTGGCCGGTCGTGCGGGCGGCCTGGTCAATACCAAAGCCATTGACCAGTTCTATGGGCCAACCGGCTGGTTTGATTCGCTGAAAGGGATTGGCGACATCTTCTCCGGGCTGCTCGATCTGCGCGAGTCAGACTGCTTTGTGATTATCTCCAACTCCGGCACTAAACCGCTGCACGTTGAGCTGGCACGCAAGGTCAAAGAGAGGGGGCTGAAGCTGGTGGTTATCACCCGCTACGCCGGTGAGTCGACGCCAACGAGCGAGAGCATTCGCGACTATGCCGATGTCACTCTCGATAACGGCTGCCCGTCCGGTGACTGCACGCTAAGTATGGATAACGGCAACATCATGACCGGTCCGGTGTCCTCGCTGTCTGCGGCCTTCATCATCAATAACGTGGTGATCCGCTGCATCGAGATGCTGCTGGAACAAGGTATCGCGCCGCCGGTGATGCGCAGCATCAATCTGCCCGGCGGTAAAGAATACAACGACATGCTGATGAGTCAGTACAAAGAGCGCGTATTCACGCTGTAGGGAAAAATCATGAAAGAGAGTCTGTCGAATCGCCTCACACCGCTGCCCTTTCCTGCCCTCACGCCCGACGCCTGTCGGGATGAGCTGACGGCGTGCGCGCGACGCATCGCGCGTAACATGGGTCTGTACGGCGAGAAATTCCCCTCAGCCTGCACGATCCATAATCGCTACGTTCTGAAAGAGAATAACGACTGGACCAACGGATTCTGGACCGGGATGCAGGCAATGGCCTGGGAGTTCAGCGGCGATCGCGCCTACCTGGACGGCGTTGAACGCAACGTGGCGAGTTTTAAAGCCCGCCTGGCGGCGCACCACGTCCTCGATCACCACGATATCGGCTTCCTTTATAGCCTGTCGGCAGTCGCGTACTGGAAACTGACGGAGCGCGAAGCGCTAACCCCGCTTATTCTGGCGGCGGCCGATCTGCTGGTAAACCGTTTTCACCCCAGCGCCGGTTTTATCCAGGCCTGAGGGACGCTTAACGACCCGCAGGAGTACCGGCTTATTATCGATTCATTGATTAACCTTCCCCTGCTCCACGTGGCGGCAAAGATCAGCGGTGAATCACGTTATCGGGAAGTGGCTGAACGCCACTATGCGGCGGTCATCAACAACATTTTTCGCGAAGACGGCTCCACTTTCCATACCTTCTATTTTGACCAGACAAGCGGTGCGCCTTCGCACGGGAAAACCTTTCAGGGCTACAGCGATAACTCCTGCTGGGCCCGCGGCCAGGCGTGGGCCATTCTCGGCATCCCGCTTCACTGGTCGGCTACCGGCGAAACCGACCACTACGAACGGTGGCAGCAGGCCTGCGAGTATTTCTTCCGCTACCTGCCGGAGGACGGCGTTCCCGCCTGGGATCTGCTGCTGGCTGCAGATCCGGACGCCCCGAAAGACAGCTCCGCGCTGGCGATTGCGGTCTGCGGCCTGCTGGAAGCGCATAAGCACTTTCCGGATGCCGGTTACCAGAAACTGGCGCGTCAATGTCTGCTGGCATTAATGCGCGGCGCGTCTGCCCGCGATGATGATGTCTGCGAAGGCTTACTTAAACACGGTGTTTACGCCTATGCCCTCGGTAAAGGCATCGATGAATGTAATCTCTGGGGAGATTACTTCTATATGGAAGCGTTATACCGAGTCTACCAACCACAATGGTCAGGATACTGGTTATGACAATGATTCAGAGCTATTTAGATATCGTCCAGAAAAAACTTAACGACATTACTCAACAGCAAAGCCATAAAATTACTTCCACCGCCGTGGAACTGGCAAAAATCATTAACCAGGGAGGTGTAATTTATATTTTCGGCTGCGGCCACTCACATATTTTCGCTGAAGATGTATTTTATCGTGCCGGAGGAATCGCCCCGGTTCGGCCAATATTTATCGAACCTTTAATGTTACATCAGGGGGCGGCTGCTTCATCATATTATGAAAAACAGAATGACTATATTGCTGAGCATCTGGAGAGATTCTCGATCACCAGTAAAGATGCGCTGATTGTTATCTCAACTTCCGGGATTAACCCCGCTCCGGTCGATGCAGCGCTCTGGGCAAAACAGCACGGGGCATTTACCCTGGCGCTGACCAGCTTTCTGTATGCCGAGACCCAGCCGTCGAAGCACAAGGCTGGCCTTAAGCTGCGGGACTGCGTGGATGTCGCCATTGATAACCAGGTGCCAATCGGTGATGCGGTGCTTTCCCTTACGGAGCATGCAATGCCGTTCGCGCCGGTTTCCTCAATGACCGGGCTGTTTATTATGCACACCCTGTTCGCGGAAATCATAGCGAACCTGGGGAGTGAAAATAAATCTCTGCCGGTATTTTTGAGCGGTAACATTGCGAATTCCGCCAAACATAATGAATATCTTCTCGAAAAATATGGTGCGCAAATCCCGGAGCTCATAAATAACACGAGTTTTAAATAAGCAGTACATCCCCTCGCCCTATAATACATGGTTTTATAAGGTATATAATAATGACAAGTCATAGACTCAGAGTTTCTCTGTGTACACCGCTGTTTCTTTTTATTGCCGCAGATGCCTTTGCGGAAGAAGAAACGGATTATGAAGCGCCTTCTCAGTTTGAGAAAGCGTTTTATGATGAAGGAAAATTAAATCTCAATACCTCACTATATATTCGTCATCGTGCTGTAAAAGACCCCGCGACCGGTAAATATGGACTGGGTCCAGCCGGGATCCAGAACCAGACCGGTAACGTGGCAATTAGCTATATTTCAGGCTATTACCAGGACGTTATTGGCTTTGATTTCTGGGGCAACGCCAACATTAAGCTCGGGCATACCGTCGGTCAGTCGGAGATCCTTTACTACGACTACGATTGCGGCGAGCCGGGCAAGTTCAGCCCGTGCGAGAAGTCCTACATGAGCGTGTCGGTTGCCGCACTCAAGCTCAACCTTGGCGATGCAGGCACCAACTTCAAGCTGGCCGCGGGCTATACCCCCATTAACTCCGGTACCGTAAAAAGCAGCTGGGGCCTCAACCCTCACGCTTTTCGCGGGTTTGACAGTGCCCTGACCCTCGACAAACTGAGGCTGACCTACGCCTGGGCCGACCGCTTCAAGAACGACTGGAGCCGTGATTTTAAACCGATGACCACGGCCTGGCACCAGAACAACGCCGCCGGACTCGATGACAACGGCAAAACCATTAAAGCCGGTGCAATCATCGATTACATTCACACGGTGGGCGCAGTCTATAACTTTGGCAGTACCGTGCTTGACGTGGGCTATGGCGAAGGTAAAGGCTACCGTCGCAACTGGCAGGCACAGGTAGAGCGTCACGATACGTTGACAAAGGATGTCTCCCTGCAGAGTAAGCTCTTCTACCAGGGCGCGCGCTACATTGAAGATCTGTCGAAAATTAAAGATCCTGCAACGGAATATTATGTGGGGGTTGGTTTTAACCTGAGCCACGACAACACCGTGTGGTCCCTTGGCTATAGTCAGAACTACGCCCCGAACACCGGAGATTACAACTTCCGCTTAACCCCGTGGGCGAACTCCGATAAGCGTGATTATCAGCCGACGCTGTCGCAGCTGGAAGACTTTAACGTTTCCGGCGCCCGCGCGGTTCGTTTTGGCGTGAGTTATAACTTTGCCGATCTTAATCTACCGGAGTTAACCCTGGGCGGTGCCGGAACCTACGGCTGGCACGTGGTTAGCGATGTCAGTAAAACCGGTTCGACGAGAAAGTACGACGGGAGCATGGTGTCGTTCGATCTTTCCGCTCGCTATCAGGTGGCGGACGGCATGGCGAAAGGCCTCTCCTTTACCCTGCTCCCGGCGCTCTTCCGGGCGACAGACAGCAACTATAAAACCGATCGTAACGACGTGAAGTTTATCGTCGGCTACAGCATCAATATCTTCTGAGCCCGCCCCCCTCAACAGCGCATGAGGGGGACTTTGCGAGGGGAACCGCACCTGTCAGCTTCAAACGGCCAGAGCGGGTTACTCAACCGAATGGCATACAGAATAGCGGCACATAAGAAAAAACCCCGAGCGATTAAAGAGCTCGGGGTTTGTATGACCGGCTTGCACGATGCCGAAGAAAGCAAAAGAACCATCAGGACTAGCCGTAGATAGATAAGTGACATTAAAATAACACTCGGAGATAGTTCGAACTGTTTTTGACCTGCTACCTTGTCATACTAAACATTTCTCTGTAGATAATTCTGGCTTACTCCCTCACCATTTTCATATATTCATAAAATATGATAACCATCACATTCATGATCAGGGTGCCAATTTTTGATATAGCTGGCTTTTACTTTTTGCTACAGATGGTAATGCACCCTAAAAAAGGAATTAATCATGAAAATGACAATAATATATGCACTACTATCCGTATTTTTTGGAGTATATGGAACAACGGCCAGTGCCAGTAACACAAATCAAGTATCACAAAATTTAGAAACTGCGATTCCCCAACAAAAGCAAATAGTTATCGGCAATTGGGACGAGTTCAACTCAAGAAAAATTGACAGACTCATTCAAGAAGCAAAGCAGAAGCCTGCGCATTCTTTATATGCTGTTTTTGATTTTGACAACACAACAGCTTTTCTGGATATCGAAGAGGCAACGCTTATCTATCAACTAGAAAACCTTAAATTTTCGATGAAACCTGAGATATTGAAAGAGATAATTTACAAAGATATACCGCCTTCAAACTTTAACTCGGATTATAATAATAAAAATCATCAACCGGTTAATATAAACCTCATTGGTCAAGACATTATTGATAGCTACACATGGCTATACAATAATTACAGCGGATTTGCGGGTAATAAAACGCTTGATGAAATTAAAAAAAATTCCAATTATATGAATTTTATAGTGAAAATGAGATATTTATATGATGCAATCGGTGGGTCATTCGACCATGAGGTATCTTATCCATGGGTGACGTATCTCTTTTCTGGCATGTCCAAAAAAGAAGTAGCTGATTTAGTGCACGATACTATTGAGTGGCAAAATAACCAGCCTATCGGAAAGGTGACATGGGTAAGCCCAGCAGATATGGCAGGCCGAGCTGGTATCGTATCAGTAACATGGAAAAATGGATTCAGGCTGATCCCAGAAATGCAGACATTATATAAAAACCTACAGCAGGCAGGTGTTGATGTTTATGTCATTTCCGCTTCTGCTTTAGATGTGATAAAAAGCATCGTTACTACAGAAAAATATGGTTTTTCTGTTCCTGAGTCTCATGTCTATGCAATGCATCCCTTATATGATAAAGAAGGTAGATTGACTCACAGCCTCGATCCATACTATCCCCAGACGCAAGGTAAAGGTAAAACCGAAACTATAAAGAAATTTATACAACAACATTACAAAAATACAGGACCAATATTAGTTGCTGGCGATAGCGAAGGAGATCAAAACATGATGTCCGACTTTAATGACACAAACTGTGTTCTTATTATTAACCGGCTACGCTCATCTGACACAATTATCGGTGAGTTATCAGCTAAAGCCGTTCGTGACTATAATAAAGATGATGCAAAAATATTATTACAAGGAAGAGATGAAAATAAAGGGGAATTTTTACCATCACAAAGTAGCATATTGATGGGCACTAATAACAAAGTATCTTTACCATAGGTATCGACTTACAGCAATGCCTCTTACTTGAAACGGGGGCATTGCTAGTGAAATGATATTAATTACTTTAAATATAACATCATGACCTTGTCATAGTACATTATTTATAATAACGCCTGACGTTGATATTTTTAAAGGATTAAAAATCATAATACTACGCAGTATAATCAAACATTCCTTTTTAAGCATGAACATATTAAATCCAGCGACTTTAATAACAACATTCAATTTATGACATAAGTCCTCTATACAACATCCATTGTTTTTTCATAAAAACCTGAGGTCAAAGAATAACCATTTTCATCCAGATTATTAAACACATCCAAAATTCCGTTAGTTGTATAAACCAACAAATGTGTAAATACTTCTATTTTATTATTTTCAATAACCAAATAATCCACACCAAGTTTTACCGATAATATCCTGTTATTTAGACATCCCCTGATTTCTTTTGGACTATTTGTCACCCAGCGAACTTGATTATACTCAATCGAAAACGGAAGTGTTAGATCATTACTTAACCATAGTTCATCAAATTTAGACCAGGCAATAGAGATTACCTCACCTCCATCAAAGTAGATTCTTATGGGTAAATCATTCCAGGGTTCCCAGTCATCAAAATAAATCTCGGCCGTTTCATACTTGATAATTTTTTTACCAAGCAATTTAAAAAAACAAGTATATATATTGTTAACTTTATTCATACCTTGAGCCTCATATCCTGAAGACTTAAAACCAGGCTGATATTAAAACATACTCATCCAGACACGCTGGTCTTTACAATCATCTTAACGAATTTTTGGACGTCCCATTCTTTGATATCTGAAACTTGCCCATCGCCGATTTCGATCAAACGAAGATTGGATGAAGCTGTCTCAACCATATCTATTGAGAAAAAAGGGGAGCCTATATGCTTCGCTATTTCATGAACAATAGCAGGGATAACATCATCAGCAGAGTAGACATTTCCATAGAATGAAAAATATCTACGTTCTGTTTCGGGTTTTAGGTCCTCAACCTTTCTAAGCACGACACCACCCTCTATTTCTCCGCGATATTGTTTAATATGGGCTAAAATCCCCTGTATTTCCTCGGCATTTTTCGCTATCGAACCACGCGATGTCGTAAGTGATTTAACATAGTCTTTAACAAAATATGAAGGCCATTTTAATCGTGATGTGATTTTTTCGAAATCATCATTCTCAGTAAGTAAAATAGTTTCAGGTGTATAATCACTACATGATCCGTACCAGCCCGTAATATAGTGGCAAGAAGCGTAATCATCAGGAGAAACTAACATTTCCGCACTATGACTTTTAACAGTATTGTATAATGTTTTATATTCTTTCTGTTTAAGCATCCAGCCTCGCCAAATAACTGGTGCATGCGCCTCAAGGTTTCCTGAAAGTTTAATTTTGCTATCTAATAAATGCTGTGATGATAGCAAAACACATTTTACTCCGTTGTCACTTGCACAGTTGAATTCATCCTCATAATTTTCATCAACTCTATTCAGATTAAAATAATCACTTGGGTAAATTATTTGCATGAAACCTATCCTTTTCTTAATATTTGTCTATATTATGGGTAACGTAACACTCTATTGGCAGTGATGTATAATTTATATACTCGCCTGTTTATCTGCTCGGAGTGTGTTAAATGACTTAACGCCGGGGGGATTATTCACTGACGTCTTTACAGAGCCCGCTTCGAAATGCATTAGCCCTCACCTGAATGATGAGTATTTGAAAGGATATTTATTGAGCAAAGGACGGACTTTAGATGTAAAAAAGCCCGTATAAACGGGCTTTTTGTACTACTTTATGCACTATAAAATCAAAACCATTCTTTAAGTTATTGATTTTATTTAGAATTTGGCGGAAGCGTAGAGATTCGAACTCTAGAACCCTTTCGGGTCGCCGGTTTTCAAGACCGGTGCCTTCAACCGCTCGGCCACGCTTCCAATGAGGCGCACTATAAACACCTCTGTTCAGGCTGTAAAGCACCAATTTATTCAACTGCCTTAAAATTAAACAAAAACGCGTTATTCGTCTGAAATTCAGGCAGTTTGCGCAGATTTTCAGCGCAAACCGCCCTCTTCGCGTTAATGTTTTTTGATGTACATATCTTTGGTGTAGTAATACCCCAGCTTATCCGGCGTAAATCCCCCTACCCATGGCTTGACCAGATGGGTGCGCACGTAGTGATAGACCGGAATGGCCGGGACATCCTGACCTAACAGATCCTCCGCCTGCTGGTAGAACTTGCCCCGTGCCGTCGTGTCAGAGGCTTTTGCCGCATTGCGCAGCGCCTCATCGTAGGCCGGGTTGCTGTACTGGCTGGTATTTTCACTGTCGCCGGTGCGGAAGTTATTGAGAAACGTCGCGGCGTCGTCATAGTCGGCTATCCACGCGTAGCGCACGGCGTCAAAATTATGCGTATGCATGGCGTCGAGCATGGTCTTCCACTCCTGGTTTTGCAGCTTCGCCTCAACGCCAAGGTTCTTTTTCCACATTGAGCTGGCGGCGATGGCAATTCGCTGGTGAGATTCGGACGTGTTATAGAGCAGATTAAAGACCAGCGGATGGGTCTCATTATACCCGGCTTCGCTTAATAGCTTTTTCGCCTCGGCGATACGCTTATCGCGTGGCCAGCTGGCGTACTCTGGATTGTGCAGCTTTACCCCGCCGATGTCAGGCTGGCTGATAAGCCAGGCCGGACGCTGCCCCTGCCCCAGCACCTTCTCCGCGATAATGTCTTTATCGAGGGCCATATTCAGCGCCCGCCGTACGCGCGGGTCGTTAAACGGCGGCCGGGTAGTGTTGAATTCGTAATAATAGGTGGCCAGCTGCGGCGAAACATCCAGCTGATCGCCCATGGTTTTTTTGAGCTGGGCAAACTGATTAATCGGTACCGTATACACAATATCGATCTCTCCCGCCTTATAGCGGTTGACGTCGGCGGTTTCAGAGCTTATCGGCAGGTACGTCACCTTATTGATGACCGTATGCGCGTTATCCCAGTAGCGCGGATTGCGCTCGGCCACAATGCGCTCATTCACCACCCACTGCGACAGCTTATAGGGCCCGCTGGTTACGATATGCTCCGGTTTGGTCCATTTGTCGCCGTAGCGCGATATCAGCACTTTATCGAGCGGAACCAAAGATGGGTGCGCCAGCATCGCCAAAAACGCCGCATTCGGCTGAGTTAAGGTGACCTCAAGGGTGACATCATCTATCGCTTTGACACCCAGCGTCTCGGGCGCTTTTTGCCCCTGCGCGATCTCCGCCCCGTTGACGATATGCATATTGCCGGGATAGCTCGCGTAAGGCGACGCCGTTAGCGGCGACACCAGACGCTGCCAGCTCCAGACAATATCCTGCGCCGTGATCGCCGTACCGTCGGACCAGGTCACACCGGGACGCAGGTGGAACGTCCAGACGGTGTTGTCCTTATTCTCCCACTTCTCCGCCAGCCGGGGCTCAATCTCTCCTGTTGGCGATACGCTGACCAGCCCTTCAAAAAGATCGCTGATAATGTTGTTTTCAACGTCGCTTTCCACTTTATGCGGATCCAGCGACGACGGTTCGCTGCCGTTATTTCTGACCAGTTCTTGCTTTTCGGCCAACGCCGTTCCCGGCGGTACCTGAGCGGCCAGCGCCGGGATGACCATGGAGAACAGACCGACGGCCACCAGTACGCGTGTGATGTGATTATATTTTTGTATTTTCATATCCCTTGCCTTTGTTACGCTTCGTGAGTACCCTCTCCAGAGTTAGTCGCAGAATGGCTATAACGCAATATTTTTCAGTGAGTTATCAGATTTCGATCTGACTCCGGAAGGCGAACAAATAAAAATGCCACTTATTCTTTTTTTCCTGGAATAATGTGCTGCATTCAGCCCGCTGACTTTGAGTAAAGATGGGTAAAAGCATTAGGGCTTAGGCCCTGTTTTTTTTATGCTTCGTTATTAATTACATCTGTCATAAGAGAGTGACTCATGGATCGTATAATTACATCGTCGCGAGACCGTTCATCGCTACTTAGCACGCACAAAGTTCTGCGGAACACCTATTTCCTGCTTAGCCTGACGCTGGCATTTTCCGCTATTACGGCGACGGCCAGCACGGTGCTGATGCTGCCTTCTCCGGGTCTGATTCTGACGCTGGTCGGTATGTACGGCCTGATGTTCCTGACCTATAAAACCGCGAATAAGCCAACGGGTATCATTTCCGCGTTCGCCTTTACCGGTTTTCTGGGCTACATCCTGGGGCCAATGCTTAACGCCTACCTGTCTGCGGGTATGGGCGATCTGATTGGCCTGGCGCTGGGCGGTACCGCGCTGGTGTTCTTCTGCTGCTCGGCCTACGTGCTGACCACCCGTAAAGATATGTCCTTCCTCGGCGGAATGCTGATGGCGGGCGTGGTGGTCGTGCTTATCGGTATGGTTGCCAACATTTTCCTGCAGCTGCCGGCTCTGCATCTGGCGATTAGCGCGGTGTTTATCCTGATCTCTTCAGGCGCCATTCTGTTTGAGACCAGCAACATCATCCGCGGCGGTGAAACCAACTACATCCGCGCGACCGTTAGCCTGTACGTCTCGCTGTACAACATCTTCGTCAGCCTGCTGAGCATCCTTGGCTTCGCCAGCAGAGACTAATCCTCTCCCCGTCTGTACTCAGGCCCCGCTTATGCGGGGCCTTATTTTTTGCTACACTGCCGCCATTTTCAGCGGTATGTGAAGAATCATGTTTATCTTTGAAGGCAATGAAATAGAGACCGATAGCGAAGGCTATCTGAAGGACACAACCCTGTGGAACGAAGCGATGGCGGCCGTTATCGCTGAACAGGAGGGCATCAGCCTGTCCGTTGAGCATTGGGAAGTGGTGCGCTTTGTGCGCGACTTTTATCTGGAATTTAACACCTCACCGGCGATTCGTATGCTGGTGAAGGCCATGGCGAACAAGTTTGGCGAAGAGAAAGGCAACAGCCGCTATCTCTACCGCCTGTTCCCGAAAGGCCCGGCTAAGCAGGCGACAAAAATCGCCGGACTGCCTAAACCGGTTAAATGCATCTAATACAAAATGGCGAATTTCTGCCACTCTCTGGTGGGCTGATGGGGCTCGGTCAGAACCCTGTCCACCCGCGCGCTGCGCGGCCCACCGGCCTTCAGCCAGGCAATAAGTTTCTCCACCTGGTCCGGTTCTCCGCAGGCCAGAACCTCCACGCCGCCGTCGTCGAGATTGCGCGCGTATCCCGTTAATCCCAGCTGCAGCGCCTCGCGCTGGGTCGAATAGCGAAACCCGACGCCCTGAACGGAGCCGTATACCCACGCCATCGTGCAAACCGTTGCCATGTTCCCCCCTTTTCGGCCAATGACTCAATACAGAGGATAGCAAATTCCGTCAACGTACATGCTTAGGTAATAATCCATAGTGCTGACGAAAACGGGCGCTAAAGCGCGAGCCTGACAGGTAGCCGCTGCTTTGCGCAATGTCGCCAATGGGTCGCGACGTCGACTGTAATTGCCCCAGCGCGTAGGCCATACGGACCTCTTCCACGATCTGGCGGAAGCTCCGGGACTCCTGCTGCAAACGACGGCGCAGCGTCGATTCGCCAAGAAAGAGCATTTTAGCCACTTTCGCCACGCTCCACGCTTCGGCAGGCGACAGCATAATAATTTGCCTGACCTGACCGGTTATGTCCTCGCGCCGCTCGTTGAGCAGCGGCCCGGCGTAGCCAGCCTGATACAGCGCCAGCAGCAATCCCATCGCCTGATGGTGCTGCAGCTCGGCGCTGAGCCCCTCCCGTACCGCCCGCAGGACGCTTTGCCACATAAACGACATTTCCGGCGCCAGCGGCGCGCAAAGCGACGTCAGACGACCGGTCTGCGGCTCGCTCATATAGCGGTGCTTAAAATCCGCCAGCAGTTCCGGCGTGAGAGAGAGCAGGTCGGAGCAAAACAGCCCGTTTTCCGGCTGATTAATCACCTCGAGCTCAACCTCGGCGGGCAAAATAATCAGTTGCTGCGGCGTTGCCAGCATCTCGCTGGCGCCCTGCACAATGACCTTACTGCCGCGGTTTACCCGGCAGATCGCGGGCGAGAACAGCGTGACGCGGTGCAGTTTGCATAAACGACGGGTAGTGATTTCCGCCGCCGTTAACGCGTTATGGTGAAAATGGATGTTCCGCATCATGCCGCCCTTTTTATTATCTTCCGGCCAGCGCCGTTAACTGCGCGCTGGCGATAGCGTGGCTGTGTAACATAAATCCGACTAACGCCCCGCTGGCCTCGCCATCAATGGGCAACGTCGGGGTATCAAGCGCCCATACCGTAAAGCGGTAGCGATGCGGTTTATCTCCGGCGGGCGGACACGCGCCGCCAAAACCCGCATAGCCAAAGTCATTGCGCCCCTGTATCGCCCCGGCGGGCAGTTTAGCGTTATTTTTGTCTCCGGCGCCAGCGGCTAAGCCAGTCACCTGTTGGGCAATATTCACCACCGTCCAGTGCCACCAGCCGCTCCCGGTCGGCGCATCCGGATCGTAAGCGGTCACCGCGAAACTGCGGGTACCCGCCGGAGCATTTTTCCAGGCGATCTGCGGTGAAATATTGCCGCCGGTGCAGCCAAAACCGCCAAACCAGTGCGTCTGCGCCAGCGTCTGGCCGTCGCGCATATCCGCGCTGCTGACGCTAAACGGCGCGGCAATCACCGTCCCGCTCATAATAACCATCATCGCGGCTGCGACCTTCAATCCTGTTTTCATCGTATTTTCCTCCGTAAGGTGAGGAAATACTGTAAGATCCCGGCATGTTTTTTATTGTGCCAAAGCGCCTGCGTTTTGTGCCGAAACGCTCACTTGTCGATACCAGTGGAATGGTGCTTGCCTCAGCCACTTGTGCTAACCTACGCGCCATTTTTTCGGTGCCGACATTCCCGTTGCTTAAAGGTAGCCCCATGACAGACTCCATTTTCCCCCGCTTAGTGTTAACCAAAGGACGCGAGAAATCCCTGCTGCGTCGCCATCCTTGGATCTTCTCCGGCGCCGTCGCCCGGATGGAAGGTAAGGCTCGTTCAGGTGAGACCATCGATATCGTTGATTCGCAGGGAAAATGGCTGGCCCGCGGCGCCTATTCGCCGTCTTCACAGATCCGCGCCCGCGTCTGGAGCTTCGATCGCAGTGAAGCCATTGATAACGCCTTTTTCGAACGTCGCCTGCAGCAGGCGCAAACCTGGCGCGAGTGGCTGGCGGCCCGCGACGGGCTCGATAGCTATCGCCTGATAGCCGGTGAGTCCGACGGCCTGCCGGGCGTGACCATCGATCGTTTTGGCGACTTTTTTGTACTGCAGCTGCTGAGCGCCGGTGCCGAATACCAGCGGGCGTCGATTGTCAGCGCGCTGCAAACCCTGTTTCCGAACTGCGCTATCTACGATCGTAGCGACGTCGCGGTGCGTAAAAAAGAGGGGCTGGAGCTGGCGCAGGGGCCGGTTGTCGGCGAACTGCCGCCTGCTCTGCTGCCGATTACCGAGCACGGTATGCAGCTGCTGGTAGACATTCAGGGCGGTCACAAAACCGGCTATTACCTTGACCAGCGCGACAGCCGCCTGGCGACCCGTCGCTACGTCGCTGATAAGCGCGTGCTGAACTGCTTCTCCTATACCGGCGGTTTTGCCATCTCCGCGCTGATAGGCGGCTGCCGTCAGGTTGTCAGCGTTGACACCTCGCAGGAGGCGCTGGACGTCGCAAAGCAGAACGTTGAGCTGAACAAGCTGGATCTGTCTAAAGCGGAGTTCATCCGCGACGACGTCTTCAAGCTGCTGCGGAAATATCGCGACGCCGGCGAAAAGTTTGACGTGATTGTGATGGATCCACCGAAGTTTGTTGAAAACAAAAGCCAGCTGATGGGCGCCTGCCGCGGCTATAAGGACATCAACATGCTGGCGATTCAGCTCCTGAATCCCGGCGGCGTCCTGCTGACCTTCTCCTGCTCCGGCCTGATGACCACCGATTTATTTCAGAAAATCATTGCCGATGCCGCCCTGGATGCCGGACGTGATGTACAATTTATAGAACAGTTCCGCCAGGCTGCCGACCACCCGGTGATAGCAACCTACCCCGAAGGGCTGTATCTGAAAGGGTTTGCTTGCCGCATCATGTAACTTGAAAAGTGGAGAATCGGCCCGCATATAGCAGGTAATCATGTCTCCCAGGAGGTGCTTATGATAGCCAGCAAATTCGGTATCGGCCAACAAGTTCGCCACACGCTTTTGGGCTACCTGGGCGTGATCGTCGATGTCGATCCCGAGTACTCGCTCACGGAGCCGGAAGAGGATGAAATCGCCGCTAACGACGAACTGCGCCTTGCGCCCTGGTATCATGTGGTGATGGAAGACGATGATGGCCAGCCGATTCATACTTATCTCGCAGAAGCGCAGCTGAGCAGCGAGCCCAGCGACGAACATCCTGAACAGCCGTCGCTGGACGAACTGGCCAGAACCATTCGCCAGCAGCTGCAGGCCCCTCGATTGCGCAACTAGTCATTTGTGGGTTTTACGCCTGGATACCGCCAGGTTTAAAACCCCGCTGGCTATTTTCATCTCCTCCTTGCCGCCGCGCATACGGCAAATAGGATAAAAAATAAACGCCGCGCTTTTTTAGTTAATAAACACATATACCTACCTGACTCACTCCGCTTATCACCGCGTTAAAAAATCAAAAACGAAGCGAGAAATTCCTCACGCGCAATAACATGACTTTTTGCGCAAAAAGACCAGCCGCAAAAAAAGATCTACCTGGCTTAAAAAAACAATAAAAAAAATCAATTTATATTGACTAATATGAATTACAGGTTTTAGATTACAAATCGTAATTTATAGCAGGAAAATAATCCTGGCAATGTTCGATAAGTTGCCAACAGAAAGCATATTATTGATTATTAGACGCGTACAATATCCATTCAATAATATTTTCAACTCATTGTTTTAAAAGGGTAACAATGAAGAGGAATAATCACTCGCTGCTCCGCGATGAAATTTTAAGCAAAGTCGTGAAGCCCACCGATCATATTGAAAAATTGATTGAGATAATCGCTAAAGAGCATACGCCCTGCACCATTAGCAAAAAACGCAACATCAGCCTGACGCGGAATGGTGAAAGACAGTGCCTCATTTTATTCGACGGGAGCGTGGCGTTAAACCGCATAAGCGATGGGATGATCCTTAATGCTGAAAGCGCACCGTTTATTTTTGGCGCCAGCTGCCAGCTGGCATATACCCGCCATCTGTATGTTAAAACGAAAGAAACATCGCGCTTACTTTTGATTCCACAACGTTTTTTTCATGAGCAGGTCGTCAAATATCATCTCTGGCAATCGCTGGCGATGCTGCAGGATTATAGTTCGGCCAAAGTCTATGCCCATTGCATGACGATATCACAACTCTCCGCATACGAAATTATACGTAGCCATCTGCTCGAACTTATTGATGAACCAAATGCAATTAAAAACAACATCACTGCCGTGAATTATATTATGGACCACTCTTTTTTGTCCCGCAGCGGCATCATGCGGGTATTATCGAAGCTGAAGAGTGACGGCTATATCCATTTATCGCGCGGCATCCTGACGGATATTATTGATTTGCCGGAAAAGATGAACAGGCTTTATTCAAAATCCGGGCCCGCGCAGCCAGCAGAATGAGTGAGCATACCGCTTATTTTTTATTCTGCGCCGTCGCGGCTAACGCCTGGCAAATCAGGCGACTGTACCGCCCGTCGCGCTGCTGCTGTTCACTCCAGCGGATATTGGGCAGCTTCATTTCACCAGAAATGCGCCGGCTGCTGAGCGCAAGCTGCTGAAAAAAAGGCGCCAGCATCGCGCCGCCGGGTACCGTCCGGGTTTGAAACACCGGGCTGCCGTCGACATAGCGATACGCCAGCGCGTTATCCGGCACCAGCGTGGCGGCAAACGCCTGCTGCGCATAGCTGGCCCAAAAGGTGGCCGCGCTATAGCCGCGAGAAACGTTGCTCTCGCAGGTAACCTCCCCGGGTGAAGGCACGACTCTTTCCTGCGCGGGTCTGAAGGTATTTTCCATCCAGCGCGCCATACCTTCCAGGTACCATTTCTGTTTAAAAACCCCGTAGCCGTATTGATACAAATGAAATAATTCATGCGCTGGCGTAATGTTGCGCGCCGGCCGCAGCGCGGCGTTAAGGACAATTTTTAAGCCGCAGGGCAGCGCCGTTCCGTCACCCATGGTTTCTGCCGCCACCCGATCGAAGGCCAGGCCGTGACCTTTGGGGAGCGTCAGCAGGTAGATGTTGATCTGTCGGGCCTGGCGATAAATTTTCTGCTGCAGCGGCGAGCGCAGGCCCAGCAGCGAGGTATAGAGATATTTCGCAGCCTGGAGCTGGCTCGCAATGTCTTTCACGACATCCGGCACGCCCTCGCCGGTACTATCCTGCGGATATTGCAGGGCGTCCCTACCCTGCAGGCTGTAGTAAATATGAAAGTCATCCACGACGTGCGCTTTTTCCAGGCTATGCCCATGAAGCAAAGAGCCGGGAACGCAGCGGGAAACCTGCACCACATCGCGCGCCAGCAGCGGCGAACAGCAGCAGGATGCCAGCAGGAGCGCGATGACTCGCCTCATCGCCACGCCTGAGGGCCGCGGGAATAAAAAAGGCGCTGACGGTTAGCCAACGTTAACCGCCCGAGGACGCTTTTTTTCCAGCCCGTTTCCGCGCTCCGCGCCGGCATCCAGCTGACGCTCGCTTGTCTGCAGCCATGCCGTCCAGCGTCCGGCGATAGCGCTGCCGTAGTAGCGCTGGGCGTTGCGCAGCGCGGCCTGCTGCATACTTTGCTGCAGCGACTTGTCGGAGATAACGGCGATCAGCGCCGCCGCCAGGGCCTCCTCATCGCCGCAGGGCACCAGAATCCCCGCCTCCCTGTCCTGCAGGATGTCGCGCGGACCGTACTTAATGGCAAAGCTAATCAGCGGCGTACCGTAGGCCATCGCCTCCACGGCGGAGAGAGACTGCCCCTCCTGAGTCGAACAAAGTACCGTGCAGCAGGCCGTTTTATGCGCCTGCGCGATGTCGGAGGTGAAGCCGTTGATATGGATCGCCTTCTCCAGCCCCCACTCCGCCACCCGCGCGCTTAAGCTGCGCCGCAGCGGCCCGACCCCGTAGGTGTGCAGCTGCGCATCGGGGATCGCCGTCAGCACTTTACGAAAGGCGTTCAGCAGCAAGGCATGCTGCTTCTCTTCCGAATAGCGCGCCAGATAAATGACCGTCTGCGACGGCGCTTTCTGCGGGTTCGCCGGAATATTGCCGTTATCGAGATGATTGGGGATTACCGCCATCCGCGCGGCCGGGAAGCCCTCCAGCTGCAGGTCCTGCCACTGCTCATCGGTGAGGACAATCAGCCGATCGACAAGCTCCGGCTGTTCGAGGATATGCCGGTAGGAGCTTTTCAGCGCGCCGTTAGACAGCTGATGATGGGAGTGAATAATCGCGCTCAGCGTACACGCCATGCGCTGTGCGGGCCGCGAGCAGACGAAGCTTTTCCACGTTTTATTTTTATCGACGATAAAATGCCAGCGCCCTTTTTCCGCCAGCCGGGTTTCCAGCATCCACGCATAAAACGCCTCTTCCTGAGCAAAGCGTTTGACTTCGCCGCCCGCCAGGGCAATTTCAAGATGGCTTAGCTGCACGTTGCCCTTTTTCTCGTCAAAGCTTTTGCGCAGCAGAATATTGCCGGCGCTATCAATATAGTCTTCGATGATTCTCCCCTGCGGACGCAGCAGGAAGTTGTGTTTACCCACCGCGACATCCGCGCCGGGATTGACGGCATGCCTGAGCTCGATATTGCCCACCAGCGGCGCCAGCGCAGCGATCGCGTTCATCTCAAAGCAATCGCTGAGCCACTCATAGAGGTTATAAACCGGCACCTCTTCGGGCAGCGCGCCGCGTGCTTTCAGCGCCCGCACCGCTCTGGACAATTCGGGATTCCACGTCGCGGTAACTATCCAGGGCACGGTGCGCAAATGTTCGGTAAAGAGCTTCGCCCGCCGCATGGCCGCCACCTCAATACCGTTGCCGACGTCGCGCAGCGTCTCCAGCAGAAAAACGGGGATCGCGTTATTCGACGGCGGCGCGTCGTCCTGCGGGAGCAGCGGCTTTTTTGCCGCTAAATGGTATTTCTGATAGGCGATAAAGCCGGAAAGGTAGTGCTCGACGTCATCGATACGCACGCGGTAGCTGTGGTGGCGAATAAAGAAGCTGTTGACGATCCGTGCGGGATTTTTAAAAAACATCGCCAGCTCAGGCCAGAAGAAGCCGTTCAGCAAATAGCGCGCCCGAACTTCCAGCGCCTGCCAGAACTTCTGCTGGTCAAAATCCGCCAGCAGATGGCGATGCTCGGGCGAAGCGTCCAGACGGGTCACCATCTCAGACGCCGCCATCATTAATTCCAGCAGCGTGGGATAGGTGGTGACGCGATGCAGCACAAAATCAAGATGATCGCGCACGTTGTTCAGGCCAAAGCGAAAGTACTTCTCTTCCGGGCGAAAGCGGGTTAACTCGTTAACGCAGTAGCTCAGCCAGTGGTCATGGTGCTGCCAGTGCTTATTTTTAATGAAATAGGCGAAGGCTTTTTCCACCATCTCCAGCCACTGCGGCGCTTTGGTCAGGCCGTACAGGCGCATAAGGGCAAAAGCCGCTTCGCCATCGTAATAAATGATGCGGAATTTGGCTTTCAGCGACAGATCGTGGCTATTCAATACGTGAACAAACTGGCCGCTGAGCGGATCCTGCATAAAGGCAATGCCGGTCGCCAGCTGCGCCATCAGCGGCAGATATTGCCGGTCTCCGGTCGTTTCGGTGTATTTCACCAGCGCCAGGATACTTACCGCGTTACCGCCGAGCTTGATCTCATCGCCCACGTCGCAGAGAAACGCCGCCTCGCGGCCATCGTCCAGCGTCCTTACTTCAATCAGCGTGTTAACCAGGTACGCAATCGCGCGGTCTATCGCCTGACGAACCGACGGCTGACGGGTCGCTTCCCAGCCCTCGATCAGCGAATAGGTGGAGCTGGCGTGGCGCAGCGCGTTATAGGATCGGACCGGGCGGTCGAAACAGGGAAACCAGCCGTAATGGTAGAGGCCGTCTTGCTTTACCTGACGGGCCAGATAATCGGTGCCTTTTTTAATCACCTCGGCGAGGCACTCGTCCTGCCAGTTTTCCCCGATAACGCGATAGCCGGAACCTCGCCCGCTCTGCTCCATCACTTTTGACCCAAAACGATCGCAGAAGATCCCCTGCGTTTTAAAGCGCCAGAGCGGCTGCTGCGGATCCTGCGGCCAGCTAAGCGTCTGTTTAAACCGCCGCCGGGCGTAGTTTTCCAGATTGACGCTATTCGGCGCCACGACGCCGTTATCGCCATCGTAGAGCAGCGCGTTGCCGGCAATTTCCTGCTCGAGCATTGCGCAATTAAACTGCGGGTCAAACGCGAGGCCAAAGCGAAAATAGTTACGCTTGGTGACCATGAATTTTTCATTGAGGGATTGCCAGCTGAGCTTTTCCACGCTGTCCACGACGTCAACCCGCAGCCACTGCGGTTCGCGGTCCTGTTTTTTACGCCACTCCTGCAGCGCCCTGGCCCCCGCCAGCCACGCGAGATCGAAGCTGGTACCGCGAGAAATATGCATATGCGCGCGTGATTGGCCATCGCTGACGCTAAAGAAGATTACCCATGCCGGATAGTCAGAGGGCAATACGGTGGATTTTAATTTTTTCGCCTGAAAGCAGGCTTGTTGCAGTAAATCACTTAGCGCCATCTTCCCCTCTCCGTTTATTCAAGAATGCGTTGAATGTTTAAAAATTATTATCAGAGACTGCAAACAAACCCATTTTAGATATTGCGCCGATGGCTCGGCCCGGCACACTCCCCGGAGGCGGCGCTCAACGCGTCTTGTCCGGGCTGGCGGACCGCAAACGGCGATGGCCCGTAGCCGATAAGAAGCTCGCCCGTTGATTAACGTTCCCTTAAGGCTTCTTTTGCCCGATTAAACGGTTTGACCAGATAATCCATGACCGTTTTTTCGCCGGTCTTAATATCAACGGTGGCAATCATTCCCGGGCCAATTAAAAAACGCTTGCCGCTTTTATTTTCCAGGTAATCATAGTCAGTGCGAATAAACACCCGATAGTAGTAAACATCCGGTTTAGCTTCATCCTGAGTGGTATCCGGCGATATGGTTTCCACCACGCCGTTCAGCGCGCCATAGATGGCATAATCATAGGCGGTAATTTTCACCAGCGCCTGCTGGTCAGGATGAATAAAAGCGATATCACGAGGTGAAATCCGCGCTTCGATTAATAACCGGCCATCGACCGGAACAATTTCCATCAGCTCGCCGTTGGGCGCAATAACCCCACCAATCGTATTGACCTTAATATTTTTAACGATCCCCTGCACCGGCGAACGGACGGTTAAGCGCGTGACCGAATCGGCGCGCCCCTTTATCACTTCCGCCAGGCTGGCCACGTCGGCATTGGCTTTTGACAGCTGTTCACGCGCGTCAACAAAATAGCGAGTATTGAGATCGATCTTTTTAAAACTAATATCCGCGACCTGCTGGCGAAGACGCAGCACTTCGACATTGCTCGCCGCCCCGGTTTTCGCCAGCCTTTCGGTGATGGCCAGTTCGCTATTCACCAGTTTTAACGACTCATCCAGCTGGCGCGTCGATTTGCTCAGCTGCTCTTTGCGGCTATGGTAAAGACGCGTCTCCTCCGCCAGCAGCGCGGGCCAGGCTTTCAGGGAGTCGGGAAACGCCAGCGGCTGATTGTTCACCTCGGCGGTTAAGCGAATGCTCGCCGCCAGCGAGGCGCGATATTTCGCCTGGCTTTCGCCGACGTTAGATTCGCTGCGGGTGGGATCGAGGCGCGCCACAACCTGTCCGGCTTGTACCTTGCTGCCTTCCCGTACGTTCAGCTCGGTTAAAATACCGCCGTCGAGGGTTTGTATCACCTGCTCCCGCGAGCTGGGGATCACTTTTCCGGTACCGGTTGAGACTTCGTCCAGTACCGCGAACCATGCCCAGACGCCGCCCACCAGCAGCATAACGGCCAGCAGGAGAATCAGCCGCCGCGATTTAACAATTTTCGCCTCGTCTTCTTCGCTATCCGGCAGCAGCGCCACCGGGTCGTGATCGGCCATCAGGGGGATTTTATTCATATATTCACCACCTGGCCACGGGCTTTCTCTTGCTCAAAAACCGTTGCTTTGGGTTTATCCAGCGCCAGCTGCCCGTCCTGGATAACCAGGATCCGGTCGACGATATTAAGCACCGCCGCTTTATGCGTGGCGATGATCATCGTTCGATCGCCGGCCCACTGCGCCAGCTGTTCCACAAAGGCCTTTTCCGTTCGCTCGTCGAAAAACGAGGTCGGTTCATCGAGCAGGATAATGTTCGGATCGCGCAGCAGCGTCCTGGCCAGCAGCAGCGACTGCCGCTGGCCGCCTGAAAGCCCCAGCCCGCCTTCCATAATGACGTGTTCAAGACCGAGGGGCAGTTTGCGCACAAACTCCAGCGCGCCGCACAGGGTAAGCACCGAGAAGATTTCATCATCCGTCGCCGCCGGTCGCCCGAGGATCAGGTTCTCGCGCAGGGTGCCGTGGAACAGCCGCGCCTCCTGGGTCAGCAAGGTGGCGTTGCGGCGAATATCCGCGAGGTCGATCTGCGGCAGGCTTAAATCATCCAGCCGCAGCTCGCCCGAAACCAGCTCGACGTTGCCCATCATCGCCTGCAGCAGGGTCGATTTACCGGCGCCGATTCGCCCAAGGATGGCGATTCTCTCGCCGGCTTTTATGGATAACTGGTTGATACGCAGCGGGATCGCGGCATCGTTAAGGCCGTAGCGGAATTCCGCCTGCCGGAACTCGTAGTTGCCGTGCAGCACGGCGCGGTGAACCCGGGTTTCGTCCTGCCCCCCTTCGACCGGCAGCGCCATCAGGTTATCAAGGCTGGCCTTCGCCGTTTTCACCTGCTGCCAGCGAGCGAGTACGCCGCACAGCGCGGTCATCGGCGCCACCATGCGGGTCGAGAGCATTGATGCCGCCACCATCGCCCCGGTGGTGATGTCGCCATTAATCACCAGCGGCGCGCCGACCACCACCACCGTGGCATAGAGCAGGTTTTGCACCGACATTCCCCAGCTGACCAGGCCGTGGGTGAGCCTGCGCGTTTTGACCCCCGACTCGGCGGTAATGGCAATATAGCTATTCCACTGATGCAAAAAGCGGCTTTCCGCCTGCATCATTTTGATGTCCTGCAACCCCTGAATGCTTTCCACCAGAATGGCGTTACGCAAGGTATTTTCATGCTGGTTTTTATTGGCCAGCGCCGCGAGCTTGCGCTGCAGCAGCAGGCCGGGCAGGATCATCAGAATCGTTGCCACCGGCGCAATCCAACTTAGCCACGGCGAGACGATAAACAGCACCACCTGAAACAGCAAAAAGAACGGTAAATCCGCCACGATGGTCATCATCGTTGAGGTCATCATTTCGCGCACCTGCTCCAGCTCGCGGATTTGCGAAATAAAGCTCCCCGTCGAGCGCGGTACCGCGCTGTTTTTCAGGCGCAGCGCGTGGCCGAAGACCCGGTCAGAAACGCGAATATCCCCGCGTTTGCCGAGCAGATCCGTGACGTGCCCGCGCATAATTTTCAGCACAAAAGCAAATACCGCCGCCAGCAATACGCCGCTGAACAGGACATACAGAGTGGGATAAGACTGCGCCGGGATCACCCGATCGTAAACCTGCATCGAAAACAGAATACCGCTCAGCGCAAGAACGTTTATGGCAAAAGACGCCAGCATCACGTGCAGGTAGGGGCGAATATCTTTCAGCACAATTTTGCGCAGCCAGTCCGGCTGAAAGCGGGCCAGGTAGCTCTCGGTGCGAATATCCCTTTCCGGTGCTGACGGGCGAAACGCAATGGTCTTTTCAATTTCCGGCAGCAGGGTTTCCAGCGGGCAGTAGCTGAGCAGCGCGAGCTCCTTCACAAACCGCACCCCGACGGCGTTATTAACGTCAAAGCTTTCGAGCACGGCGACTTGCCCGTCGCGCAGCTGGACGACCAGCGGTAGCCGCCAGGCCGACATTTTCTCATCGCCCGGAGATAAAAACTGGCAGTTTAGCCCGGCGTGGCGCGCCAGGTGCCGGAGCGCCTCCGGCAGGGTTTTCTGCGTCGCCCACTCGGCGGCGGCATGCAGCGTGCCGGGAGAAAAGCTTTGTCGATAGTGGTTGGCAATAAAAGCAATCGCATTAGACCAATCGAGCAAATGCGGTATCCCGGCGCGTTCGTTTTGTGAGGTCATGGGCGGATCTCCACGCCCTGGATATTTTGCTTTTCCAGTGCGAACACCGAGCGCATCTTGCCGGTGCTGAACAGGCAGTCCAGCTCCAGCGAACGCAGTTGTGATTCCGTCAGGACCTGGCTAAATCTGGCCTGGTAAATTTCCTGATCGACGTTGAGCAGATCCAGCAGCGGCCGCGAGCCGAGCTTGAAGATACTGATCCTGATACAGCGCCCGGGTTTGCTCACCCAGCTGCTGCTGACGTTTCTGAATCCCCAGCGACTGGGCAAGATTAACCGCTTCATCGCGAGAGGCGTTCAGCTTCTGGCTGGCGTCCAGCTGGGCGGTTTTGATCGCCGCATTCGCCGCCGCCAGACTTTGCTGGGCGGCGTCGCGGGAGGCGGTCATCGCACCGCCCTGATAGATGGGCATTTGCACTTTCACCCAGGCGGAGTATTGCGTTTTATTCAGTACCGCGCTGTTGGCGTAGTTATCGTTGAGGTAATGGGTGACTTCCGGCTCAAGGGAAATCGTCGGCAGCATTTGCGCGTTGGCGTTATCCAGCTGAGCCTGAGCCTGGCCGGCCTGGGCCAGCGCCGCTAATACCGCCGGAACAGAGCGGTAATCGATTTTGGATACCGCGCAGGCGGCGTCCATCCCCTGCGGAAGGTCATCCGTCACCGTGGCAATGCCGCCGATGCCGATATAGGTCGCGAGCGTGGCTTTCCAGCGCTGAAGGGCCGCCTGATATTGCAGGAGCGTAGATTGCGCGCCCTCCACGCGGGTATCGGTCTGCACAACGTCCGATAACGATGACGCCCCCGCATCGTTGCGCTGGCGAATAAGATCGCCAATCTGTTTAAGCGAATCGACCTGCGCTTTAGCGATGTCGACCAGCTTTTGATAGCCCTGCACCTGCACTACCGCCGCGGCGGTGTCGTGAGCGACCTGGTCGATATTCAGCATGACGGTGGCCTGCTGCTGGGCCACGCCGGAGTCGGCGGCTCTGACCGAACTGGACACTTTGCCGAAGTCGTAAAGCATTTGCGATACCGAGACGACCAGCGATGGCGTATATCCGGCATCAGAATAAGTATTACTATAACCATTATTCATACCCGCACTAATTTGCGGGTAATATTTGGCTTTCGCCACGTCAACTTTCTGCGCCATTTCCTGGAGTTTGCTGACCTCCTGGGTAATCGCCGGATGCCAGTTGACCGCATTTTTTACCGCTTTTTTAATATCCAGCGGGCCGGATATTCGGGTCTGGCTATTAATAATCTCTTCATTGTACCCCGCGACCTGTTGGCTATCGGTTAAACGCTGGCTGCTAATATCATTCGGCATCAAGTATGAATTTTCCGCATGACCTGAAAACGGCGGATTCAAAGCAATAAAGAGAGCGGTATAGCCGCAGGTTATGACATTCCTTTTTTGTTTAAATAGACGCATCAAATTTACCCTTCAGAATTCACGCACTGAAAAAACGGATATAATAATTTCCGCATCATTATTTTTATTAAATAACGGTCTGCTATCTCCCGGATCGCTGCCCGATTCATTCCTCCGCAATAAATAATCTGGACGGCACTTCCGTGTGCCGTTCACTATAACGCCGATTAGTTGGAGTTATTTGTATCAAGCAGCTCGTTGAGCGAATTGATATGCACCCCTTCCAGCGTAATTAAGGTTGTTGATTGATGGTCACCGGCCCCGCCGTCGCGGTCGATGGATACCACCGTGTTATTGCCAACGTAGCTCAGGGTCACATAGTTGCCCAGACTGCTGCTGTTCCCATCCCAGTCAACCAGCAGCGCCGACACATCGATATGATCCCCTTGCGCAACCGAGAAATCCTTCCAGGTATCGCTGCCGTTGCCGCCGGTATTGTCATCGGCCAGCAGGTTGTAAACCACCGTGTCGGCCCCGATACCCAGGGTGAAGGTATCGTCATAAGCGGTGCTGTGGATATCGTCGCCGTTCACGCTGCCGGTAATCTGCGGATGCAGATCGATGGTCAGCGTCGCCGCGGAAGAAACGCCATTACTGTCGTTTACCGTGTAGGCGAAGACCTCCTTGTGCGTGATTGTCGACACATCCATCCCTGCCTTCAGACTGTAGGTATAAGAACCATTATTCGCCATCGTCAGGGTGCCATAGTCACCGTAAATTGTGACGCTGCTTCCGGTTACTGCGCTACCGTTGCTGGTGGTGATACTGCCATTACTGTTGAAGGTCCAGGATTCGGCACTGCCAGAGGAAGTATGTCCGGCGACGGTGTATGAGGCATACAGCACGCCATGGAAATCTTCCGTACCGCCCGAGTTGTTTCCGTTCTGGATATTCCCGCTGACGTTGGTTCCTGCCACCGTATAATGCGTTGCGGTATCGAACGTTGTACCGGTGATAGAAGCTCCAACCGTATAATTCGGCGCTGGCGTTAAGAAAGAATCCAGAGTGGCGGTGGCTTTCGAAGCCAGGACCATCTCGTAATTTCCTTCGCTCAATGCCACACCCGTTAGCGTTAGCGTATCCGTAGCGCTAGCTGTTGCGCCGATAATCGTGGTCAGATTTTCTGTCGGTACCCCCTGCCACACCAGAACCTTACTGCCGTCGCCGAGCACATGATAAATACTGACCGTGCTGTCAATCCTGACGGTATTGACCACCGAGCCACTTGCGGTGTAGTTCACATTCACCGAGAGGGTATCCATTTCGCGATCGGCCCCCACGCTAAAGCTAATCGACTTACTCGCTGATACTCCGCCCGTTGTCGACTTACCGCTTGTGTTCAGCCCCGCGGTGTCAATCGCCGGAACATTCACCGTTGCCAGCGCCGTTGCCACGTTCAGCGCAACGACATCATTCACCGCCAGCGAAGCCGGGCTGTCGATATCGATCGTCAGCGTCGTGCTCGCCGTGTGGCCCAGACTGTCGGTTATGGTGTAGGTAAAGACCTCCGATTGGCCGACGCTATTCACTCCGCCGTACGGCTGATAGGTATAGCTACCGTCGCTATGGATGGTCAGCGATCCCCAGGCACCGGCTATCGTCGTTCCGCTGCTGGTGACCGATACCGGATCGGCGTCGGTCACCGAGGTGGCGGTGACGCTCGTCACCTTAATATTTACCCCGGTGTCCGCCACATCGCCGTCGCCATCGCTTTGCAGGACGTTCCCCGTCAGGCTGTCGGTGTGATAGCCCTCAGAGTCGGTGACCGACACGTTGACAAAGGTGCCCAGGTTCAGGTCCAGCAGCGCGCCCAACAGACCGCCGGTATTCGGTGAAGAGACCACCGCCGTGTACGACCCTGAAGGTAACATTGAGGACCAGCCGCCGCCGCTATAGCCCAGGCTGAGACCCAGTCCATTAACATTAATGTTGACGGCGTTGGTCAGAACCTGCACCACTTCGCCGGTCGCCTTATCGACGATAGAGAGATCCGCCGTAAAGGACGATGCGCCACCCAGCAGGCTCAGCAACGTGCTCAGGGCCGCGCCCAGGCTCAGGCCGGTGGTCCCAGAGACAGCGAGCAGCACTTTTTCGTTTGCCCCCGCGGCGACGTCAAAGTCAAAACTATTGCCGTTGAGTAAGCCAACGTTGACGGAACCAAGTAACGAGACGCCGACAAGTTGGCCAACGGTACCGCTTTCTCCGTTGAGGGTATCGAACGTCGCGGTCAGATCCGTTTCCTGAGCATCCGGATTGGCCTGCGCCGGTTCGATGTTGCCGCCGATATTAATCGTCAGGTTAGTCGTCGAGGTATTGCCCGCTTCATCGGTAATGGTATAGCTAAAGACATCCGATTGACCGATAGCGGCCCCGCCTTTGGTCAACTGGTAGCTATAGCTGCCATCAGAGTGAATCGTCAGTACCCCATAAGCCCCGGTGATATTGACGCCAGCGCTGGTCACGTTAACCGGGGTCGATCCGTCGACGGAGTCCGATACCGCGCTGGTGACCGAGATGCCCTGACCGCTATCCTGCATATCGCCGCTGGCTGTGGTATCCAGCACGTTACCTTCAATGGCGCCGACGCTGTAGCCAACGGAATCCGTCACGTCCACGTTGACGAAGCTTGCCACCTGGGCCGCCGCCAGCGCGTTGATCAACGATACCAGGGGGCCGTTACTTTCCGGCGCAGAGATAACCATGGTGTAGTCGCCCGCCGGCAGATTGGCGAAGGAGACCGTGCCGTTATAGGAGAGCCCGCCAAGCAGGCTCGCCGAGATAGAGACGCTGTTTTCCGCAATCGCCACGACTTCGCCGGTGGCCGTATTCACCACCGACAGATCGGCCGTCAGGGTATTTCCTGCTCCCAGCAGGTTGACGATAGTGGTCAGCAATCCGCTCGCCGTCAGCAGCGAGTTGCCGTTCACCGATACCGTCATATCCTCAACGGTTCCGGAACCCACGCTAAAGCGCAGATTTTGCCCGACAGCAGCGAGACATCGACGGTGCTGAGTAACGTCAGGCCAACCAGTTGACCGCTGGTACCGCTGACGTTGTTCAGGTTACCTTCCAGCGCGACAACGTCCGGGCTGTTGCTATCGGGGATGGCCTCGATATCGCTGTCGGAATCCGAGTCGCTGTCAGAGTCGGAATCACTATCAGAATCCGAGTCGCTGTCAGAGTCGGAGTCGCTGTCGGAATCACTATCAGAATCCGAGTCGCTGTCAGAGTCCGAATCGCTGTCAGAATCCGAGTCGCTGTCAGAATCCGAATCACTGTCAGAGTCCGAGTCGCTGTCGGAATCCGAGTCGCTGTCAGAGTCAGCATCGCTGTCTGAATCAGAATCGCTGTCAGAGTCAGCATCGCTGTCGGAATCCGAATCACTGTCGGAATCGGAGTCGCTGTCCGAATCAGAATCACTGTCTGAATCGGAGTCGCTGTCGGAATCAGAATCGCTGTCGGAGTCAGAATCGCTGTCTGAATCCGAGTCGCTGTCGGAGTCCGAATCGCTGTCAGAGTCGGAGTCGCTGTCGGAATCCGAATCACTGTCGGAATCGGAGTCGCTGTCGGAATCCGAATCACTGTCGGAATCGGAGTCGCTGTCAGAGTCCGAATCACTGTCAGAATCCGAGTCGCTGTCGGAGTCAGAGTCGCTGTCGGAGTCCGAGTCGCTGTCAGAATCGGAGTCACTGTCGGAGTCGGAATCGCTGTCAGAATCCGAGTCGCTATCAGAATCCGAGTCGCTGTCTGAATCGCCACGGGTTTAACAGACACCTCAGAGTCATTTAAGATGGCTTAAAGAG
>NZ_JBEAID010000027.1:0-102987 GCF_040064585.1 Klebsiella sp. CN_Kp113
AAAAAAAACCCCCCCCCCCCGCCGCCAGCGTCCACGACACGCCGATGCCGATGAGAATAAAGCGCGGGCGCGAACAGTCGCGGGCCAGCGCCAGAACCAGCAGCGCCACCAGCACGCCGCCGAGCATTCCCGCCAGCGGCCGCCAGACCAGGCCCGCCGCCGGGAAGAACAGCACCAGCGCCAGAACGACAATACTGGCCCCCTCCTTCACCCCGATAAGCCCGGGATCCGCCAGACCGTTGCGGGTAATGCTCTGCATCGCCGCGCCGGCCAGACCGAGCATCGCCCCGCACAGCAGCGCCATAAACAGCCGCGGCAGGCGGATATCAAAGAGGATAAATCGCTGCTGTTCGCCCACGATGTCCGCCCCCAGCAGCGCACGGAACAGGGTACCGGAGGGCATCGGGAAGCTGCCGCGGGTCAGGCCAAACAGCGCCAGCAGCAGGATGACGAGCAGCGCGACAGCGGCGATTTTTACCGCCGCAGGGCGCAGCAGAATGTGCCAGCGGCCGCAGGTCAGCGGCCGAAAGCCAGCGCGACGGACGGCGCTTTTCATTTAAAAAACCTCGCGGCGATAAAAATAAATACCGGCGCCCCCACCAGCGCGGTCATCGCGCCGGTTGCCAGCTCCTGGGGCGCAACCAGGGTACGAGCGGCGATATCCGCCAGCAGTAGCACCAGAGCGCCAACCGGAGCGGCCAGCGGCAGCGCCAGGCGAATATCTTCGCTAATCAGCCGGCGCACCGCGTGGGGGACCACCAGCCCGACAAAGCCGATCGGCCCGGCCACCGCCACCGCCGAGCCGCACAATAGCGCAATGGCGGTCAGCCCCAGCAGGCGGGTCTGAACAATCTTTACCCCCAGCCCCAGCGCGACCTTATCGCCCAGCGCCAGCACGTTAAGACGCGGCGCGATGACCAGCGCGATCGTCACTCCCGCCAGCGCCGGGAGCAGCGCAGCGCGCAGCGTTTGCCAGTTCAGCCCGGCAAGATCGCCCGCCAGCCAGGTGCGCATCGCCAGCAACGTTTGTTCATCGAGGATCAGAATCGCCGCGGTGACAGCCGAGGCAAAGGCCGACAGCGCCACCCCGCACAGGGTAATGCGCAGCGGCGTAACGCCGCCCCGCCCGGACGACGACAGCAGCATCACGCCGCCAAACAGCAGCGCCGCGCCGCAGGCGGCGGTGAGCGGTCTGGCTAACGCCACGCCGCCGAGGCTGATTCCCAGCGCCGATGTCGCCACTACCGCCAGCGAAGCGCCGGCGTTAAGGCCGAGAATATGCGGCTCGCCCAGCGGGTTGCGGATCACGGTTTGCAGCAGCAGCCCCGCCACGCCGAGCGCCGCGCCGGTGAGCAGCGCCGCCGCGAGACGTACCAGGCGTAAATCGACAATAATTCGGTGGTCAAAATTGCGCGGATCGTAATGGAGCAGCGCCTGCAGCACCGTTTGCGGCGCAATCCAGCGCGCGCCAAGTCCGAGATGCACCAGCGAGCCGCCCAGCAGCAGCAGGCTCAGCAGTACCAGCGCCAGCCGGGGGCGGGATTGTCGGCGCGGCAGCAGCAGCGCGGAGGCGCTCATAACGCCTTCTCCTCACGGGCGCGGAACGGCATAAAAAAGGGCTTACCGGTCTGCGGGTTGAGCGACATCTGCACGTCCACGTCAAAGACGGTTTTGATCAGCTCCGGCGTACAGATTTCCTGTTCATTAATCACCCCGGCGATCGCGCCTTTTTTGAGAAACACCAGCAGGTCGGCGTAGTTCACCGCGAAGTTCAGGTCGTGCAGGACGGTGACCACCGTGCGGCCGTGATCGCGGGTTAAGGTTTGCAGCAGTTCAAGGATGTCGACCTGATAGCGCAGATCGAGCCAGGTGGTGGGCTCATCCAGCAGAATCGTCGCCGTTTGCTGGGCGAGAGCCATCGCGATCCAGCAGCGCTGGCGCTGGCCGCCGGAGAGGCTATCAACCGCCAGGTGGGCAAACTCTGCGGTACCGGTGAGCCGCAGCGCCTCTTCTACCGCCCGTTCATCGGCCTCGGACCATTGTCGCATCAGCCCCTGCCAGGGGTAGCGCCCGCGCGAAACCAGTTCAAAAACCGTCAGCCCTTCCGGGGTCAGCGGCGATTGCGGCAGAATGCCCAGCCGACGGGAAACCTCCCGGGTCGGCATCTGATGAATCACCTCGCCGTCCAGACGTACGCAGCCCCCCAGCGGCTTGAGCATCCGGGCGATAGTCGACAGCAGCGTCGATTTCCCCGAGCCGTTGGCGCCGGCCAGTACCGTCATTTTCCCGTGGGGGATGGTCAGATGAATATTGTCGACAATTAGCGTCTGGCCATATCCGGCCGACAGGGAATCAAGGACGATCCCCTGCTCTGCAGGCAACACCCGCTGTGGCATAACTCGCTCCCGCGCCGCAACGGCGTGGCGCCAGGCCCGCTCGTTCCGCACTCAAACAAAAATAAATCTCATTCTCTTTTGATCATGCGGTGGATGAATGTAGTAGTCAATACCCTATGACGGCGCCGGCCGCGCGGGTTTACTACCAAAATCTGCACAACATAAAATGACTTTAATAATCAATTAAAACAATAATATATGAAATTTTCACCCAGCCCATTCCTCGCTAATTGATTGATTATTTGTTTCGTCAGTTTTTTATCTTACATAACGTTTACTACTACATGCCTTCATGATTGAATGATTCTCAATTACATATCTGGCGCGCGTTGCGGCGTAAAAAACAGCCAGGTTTATTTTTCAGGGCAATGATTTTATTGGCTTTACCTCTCCGCAAAGGCGAGGTTCGTTCACGAGACACAAAAATGATTCCACTCAATGTCCCTTATTCGGCATTAAAAGGGCGTGCGCTTTTTTCACTGATTTTTTTCACCTCACCGGGATTATTGGCAGCGGTTAATAGCGCCGATAAAACAAAGAAAACCGCTGACGAGACCATAACGGTCGTGGCCGACGGCACTCGGCAACGCGCCACCCAGGGATATCAGCCGGTCAATACCTCGACCGCCACGCTGACTACTATGCCGATGCTGGATATTCCGCAGGTGGTCAATACCGTCAGCGAGCAGGTGCTCGAGGATCAGCATGCGACGAACCTCGATGAAGCGCTGTATAACGTCGCCAACGTGGTACAAACCAATACCCTCGGCGGGACCCAGGATGCCTTCACCCGCCGCGGCTTCGGCGCTAACCGCGATGGTTCAATCATGACCAACGGCCTGCGTACCGTGCTGCCGCGCAGCTTCACCGCCGCCACCGAACGCGTCGAAGTGCTCAAAGGCCCGGCCTCAACGCTGTACGGTATTCTCGACCCCGGCGGATTAATCAACGTGGTGACCAAACGCCCGGAGCGCAGCTTCGGCGGCTCCGTCTCCGCCACCTCCACCAGCTTTGGCGGCGGTACCGGCCAGTTTGACGTCACCGGCCCCATCGACGGGACTCAGCTGGCGTATCGGGTAATTGGCGAGTATCAGCATGAAGATTACTGGCGTAATTTCGGCAAAGAGAAGAGCAGCTTTATTAACCCCTCCCTGACCTGGTTCGGCGAGCGGGCGACGGTGAACGTCTCATATTCGCACCGTGACTACAGTGCCCCATTCGATCGCGGCACCATCTTCGATCTGAATACCGGCCATGCGGTGAACGTCGATCGCAAAACGCGTTTTGATGAACCGTTTAATATTACCGACGGTTATTCCGATCTCGCGCAGCTGAATGCCGAATACCGTCTCAGCGACGCCTGGACCGCCCGCTTCGACTACAGCTACAGCCAGGATCATTACAACGACGATCAGGCCAGGGTAATGGCCTACGACTCGGCGACCGGCAACCTGACCCGCCGCGTCGATGCCACCCACGGTTCCACCCAGAAAATGCACACTACGCGGGCGGATTTACAGGGCAACGTGGTCATTGGCGGTTTCTACAACGAGATCCTCACCGGCCTGGCCTACGAGAATTACGATCTGCTGCGCACCGATATGATCCGCTGTAAGAACGTCAAGGGTTTCAATATCTATAATCCGGTCTACGGCACTGTTGGCAAATGCTCCAGCGTTTCGGCATCCGACAGCGACCAGCGTATTCAGCAGGAGAGCTACGCGGGCTACCTCCAGGACGCGCTCTATCTTACCGATAAGTGGATTGCCGTCGCCGGGGTGCGCTATCAGTATTACACCCAGTACGCCGGTAAGGGCCGCCCGTTTAACGTCAATACCGACAGCAGCGACCAGAAATGGACGCCTAAAGCGGGCCTGGTGTATAAGCTGACGCCGTCCGTCTCGCTGTTCGGTAACGTGGCGCAGTCGTTTATGCCGCAGTCCTCTATCGCCAGCTATATTGGCAATCTGCCGCCGGAAGAGTCGACGTCTTACGAGCTGGGCGCGAAGTTCGATCTGTTCAACGGCGTCACCGCCAATATCGCGCTGTTTGATATTGATAAGCGCAACGTCCTCTACACGGAATCCGTGGGCGATGAGACGGTGGCAAAAACCGCCGGTAAAGTGCGCTCCCGCGGCGTCGAAGTGGACGTGGCCGGGTCGCTGACCGATAACCTGAGCGTTATCGCCAGCTACGGCTATACCGATGCGAAGGTCACCGACGATCCGGATTACAAAGGCAAACCGCTGCCGAACGTGCCGAAACACACCGGTTCGCTGTTCCTGAGCTACGACATTCACAATGTCTACGACAGCAATACGCTGACGGTGGGCGGCGGCGGTCGCGCGGTGAGCAAACGTTCCGGCACCAACGGCGCGGATTATTATCTGCAGGGCTATGCGGTGGCGGATGTGTTTGCGGCCTATAAGATGAAGCTGCAATATCCGGTGACCCTGCAGGTTAACGTGAAGAACCTGTTCGATAAGACCTATTACACCTCCTCCATCGGCACCAATAACCTCGGCAACCAGATCGGCGATCCGCGGGAAGTACAGTTTACGGTGAAGATGGATTTTTAAGCCTCATCCCTGTCCCGGATCGCGGCGCGCGGCGCCTTATCCGGGCTAGCACACTGTAGCCCGGGTAAGGAGCGGCCCTACCGCCCCGCCCCCGGGAATCCCCGCCGAACGGTCAGAATCAGCACGCCCCGGATAACGCCTTGCCTTACCAGTCCTCCCCCTGGCCAAGAATGCGCAAAATATCCTGCCGATGCTGCAGCAGCAGCGGATTGTCGCGATGGCGGGGATACGTCAGCGGAAGCGCAAACTCGGCGATAATCCGCCCCGGTCGCGGCGACATGATTAACACCCGATCGCACAGCAGCAGCGCCTCTTCGATATCGTGGGTAACCAGCAGGCTGGTATAGCCCTGCTGCTGCCACAGGGCGATCAGCTCCCGCTGCATGCTGATGCGGGTAAGGGAATCCAGCTTGCCCAGCGGCTCGTCGAGCAGCAGCAGACGCGGCTCATTCAGCAGCGCCCGGGCCAGCGCCGCACGCTGCGCCATCCCGCCGGAAAGCTGGCGCGGCCACGCTTCGCTAAACGCCTGCAGCCCCATTCGCGAAATCAGCGCATCGGCCTTTGGCTCAAGCCCCTTTTTCCCCTGCGCCTGCGGTCCCAGCAGCACGTTTTGCCGCACCGTCAGCCACGGATAAAGGGTCGGATCCTGAAACACCAGTATCCTTTCGGGCCCCGGTCCGCCCATCGCCGCCTCATCAATCTGAATTTGCCCGGCCTGCTGCGGCTCCAGTCCCGCCAGCAGCCGCAGCAGAGTGGATTTACCGCAGCCCGAAGGACCGAGCAGCGCGACGCTCTCTCCGGGCCGCAGCTGCAGGCTGATATTCTCCAGCACCGGCACCGTCTGTTTGCCAAGGCTAAAAGCGTGATGCAGATGGCTTATCGACACCGCCGCGCCGGTCGATGCCGCCTGAGAAGTGGCGTTCGCGGTTACCATTGCATCCCTCCCCGCTGCCAGCTCAGCAGCCGGTCTCGCACCATAAACAGCCCGCTAATCAGGCCGGAGCAGAGCAGCGCCATCACCAGCAGCGCCGCGTACATATTGGGATAGGCCGCCCAGCCCTGCGCCCACTGGAGATAAAAACCGATACCGGATTTCACGCCGACCATTTCGGCGACGATCAGCACCGAAAACGATGCGCCAAGCCCCATAAACAGGCCGACAAAAACGTTCGGCAACGCGGCGGGGATCGCCACGCGCAGGATCAGGAAACGCTGGCTGGCGCCCAGGGTTCGCGCCACGTCATACCACGCCTTATCGATGCCGATAACCCCGGACCAGGTCAGCACGGTCACCGGGAACCAGGTGCTGAGCGCGATCAGAAACACGCTGGCGCCGAAGCTGGAGGGGAAGATAAACAGGCACAGCGGCAGCAGCGCGGTGGACGGCACCGGCCCCAGCAGACGCAACACCGGATGCACCCAGTAGCCGATCCGCTGGGACCAGCCGATCGCCAGCCCGCTGATAAAACCGCAGCTGGTGCCCAGCAGCACCCCGAGCCCGAGCAGCCCCAGCGAATGCAGAAGGCTATCAAGCAGGCGCGGCCAGTCATCGTGCAGCACCTCAATCAGCGCCTGCGGCGGCGCGAAAAACGGCACCGGCAAAAACGCCGTCTTGGCCGTCAGTCCCTCCCACAGCGCAAAAAGCAGCGGCAGCAGCGCCAGCCACTTTCCGGCATGCTGCAGGCGAGTCCCCCGCTGCCGCCAGTAGCGGTAGCTCAGCGCCAGCAGCAACAGTCCGCCGCCAAGGGTGAACTGCGCCAGCGCCCACCCTTCGCTAAACGGCCAGCGCCGCCCGGCATCGGGCCAGGCCAGGGTAAACAGGCCGCCCAGCAGCCATAGCGCGGCGGCAAGCCAGCCTTCCTTCCACAGCGGCCTGCCGCTTACCGGGCGCGTCAGCACCCGTTCAGGCGAAAACGTTGACATAAATGCTCTCCGCAAACTGATGGGGATCGGTTCCCGGTTTAATGACCTGCACCCGCTGAAGATCCACGGCGTACTGGGTCAGCTCTTTGACAAACGCCTCGCCCACCGCATGATGGCCGTGCCCCTGGCCGTGGAGAATTCCGCTGACCTCCGCCTCATTGGTATTCAGCGCATGGGCGAGGAAGGATTGCGCCACGCTCTCCGGATGCGCGGCGGCATAGCTGTGCGCCTCAAGAATCGCCTGGGTGAGCGCGGCGGCGGCCGGTTTATGATCGCGCGCCAGGCTACCGCTGACCCCCAGTACGCAGCAGCTCAGGTTAGCGTAATCGCCGGTCATATTGCTGGCGATAAGCTGATATTTACCGGTGTCCAGCAGACGATAGCTGAAGGGTTCGCTGCCGCTGATGGCGGCAATTTCGCGTTTATCCAGCGCCACGCTGAGTAAATCTGCCGGATAGACTTTCCACTGCACATCGCTTATCGGATCGATGCCGTGGCGCTTAAGCAAGATGGCGAAGAAGTTTTTATCCGGCCCGGCCATATCGGTGACGCCGATGGTTTGCCCCTTCAGGCTCTCCAGGCCGCCGAACGGCGAGTTTTTCGCCGTCAGCAGGTTCAGGCAGCCGCCGTGGGTTCCGGCGGTGAGCTTCACGTCGAAGCCCTGCTCCAGCGCCTTCAGCCAGCGCAGCGCCATCCCGACGCCGGCGTCGGCCTTGCCGGTGGCAATCGCCTCCAGCAGCACGTCCGTCGAGTTGCCGAAGTTAACGAACTCCACGTCGAGATTGTATTTACTGAAGATCTTCTGCTGCTCCGCGACGGCAACCGGCGCCAGGCACACCGCGCTTTTGTTAATCGCCAGCTTGATTTTGTACGGCTGCGCCAGGCGCAGGGCCGGGTGTTCCTCACCGCTCGCCATGGCCGCCATATCGTGAGCCCAAAGGGGCAGAGAGGCCCCGGCCAGCGCAAGGCTGCCGGTCAAGCGTAAGAAACGACGGCGAGATGTCATCATGGCGACACCTCCGCATGGGCCTGCGCGGCAGGCACGCTAAAGCCGTTATCAAACGTCGGCATCACGTCCAGCTTTGCGCGGATCAGCCCGTTGGCGAGGTAAAAGTCCGCCGTCGACTGCTGCTGAGCGACCGTCTTCGCGTCCAGACGCAGCCACTGCGACTGGCGATTGGCAAACTGCGCGCGGGCGATATCCGCCGGGAAACGAATAATTTCCCCCAGCGTTTTACCGTAGCTATCGAGATTGGCGTAGGCCCAGCGCTCGGCGCCGGCCAGGCGATTTAGGTAATCCTGCAGCGCCGCGCGCTTCTGCGGATCCTTAAGGGCATCATCGGTTGCCGCCAGGAAAGTGTTACCCGGCAGCAGCCCTTTGCCGCTGACCAGAATCTGTCCCTCGGCGGTCTTCACCAGCTGCGTGGTATAGGGCTCCCAGGTCGCCCAGGCGTCCACCGAACCGTTGAGCAGCGCCACTTTGGCGTCCACCGGACCGAGAAACACCCACTGCACCTCTTTCGGCGAAATTCCCGCCTGCTCCAGCGCTTTCAGCGCCACAAAGTGGCCAATCGACCCTTTACCGGTAGCGATGCGTTTGCCTTTTAAATCCGCGGCGCTTTTCAACGCGCTGCCGGGCGAGACCAGCACCGCGGTGCCGGCCGGGTTGCTTTTATCGACGGCGATGGCTTTAACCGGCGCGCCGTTAGCCAGCGCGAACAGCAGCGGCGCATCGCCGATAATTCCCGCATCCACCGCCCCGGCGTTAAGCGCTTCCGCCAGCGGCGCGGCGGCCGGAAACTCGGCCCATTTAATCTCGTAAGGGAGATCCTGCAGGGCGTTGGCTGCCTCCAGCTGCGAACGCATGCAGCCTTTTTGATCGGCGATTCGCAAGGTGATTCGCTCCTGAGCCGCCGCATAGCCGCTCAGGGCCAGCAGCATAACCACCCCGGCTAAACCGGTAACATTAAGTCTGCGCATATGAATTATCCTTATTTTTGAAAAGCGTGTTTGCCGGCCGCCAGCCACGCGCTGTCGCTCTGCGGGGTATGTACCCGCCCGCACAGCACGTTGCGATAGTGGCGCTCCAGAGGATTTTGCCGACTCAGGCCATGGTTGCCGGTCAGCTCCAGCGCCAGGTTCACCGCCTGAATGGCGTTGTCGGTAATCGTGACTTTCGCGAGATTCGCCTCAATGGCGGAAAAGCCCAGCTGTGCGGCCTTTTCCAGCAGAGTGCGATTGACCAGTAGCCAGCCGTCAATCTGGCCGACTTTTTCCTGCACCCGCGGCAGGCTGGAAAGGGGTTGCCCAAGGCTGCCCGGAATACGCGAACCCAGCCACGTTACCAGCCAGTCGCGGGCCGCCCGCGCGATGCTGTCGTAAATCGCCGCCAGCAGCGCCGTATGGCGGTTGGCAAACAGACGAAACTGTTCCGCATCAGGCGCGGGAGGCGCATCGGCGGGCCACACGTCCACCGCGTGCTCTGCGGCCACCCGGACGTTGTTCAGCACCACTTCGTGGCTGCCGGTTGCCCGCATTCCGGCGTGATCCCAGCTGTTCACCACGGTAATGCCCTCACTGTCGCGGGGCACCAGCCAAGTGCCGACCAGCGGCGGAGCGTCGTCGCTGCGGCCCCAGATGGCCAGCCAGCTCAGCCCCTCAATACCGGTGGTATAGATTTTATGGCCGTTAATCTGCCACCCTTCCGCGCGGCGGGTCGCCACGGTTTGCGGCAGGCCGCCGCGCGCCGGGGAGCCCAGTTCCGGCTCCACGCGCAGGCTGTTGATCAAGCCTCCCCGCTCGACGGCATCGTGAAAAACCCGCTGGCGCAGCGGCTCGGACCAGTTCTCGTTCTCCGCCAGCCGCAGATGGTGCAGGTACTGCATGCAGACGATCAGCGCCGTCGCCGGTTCGCCCCAGGCGATGGCCGCAATGGCCTGCTGAAGCTCGGCTAAGCCGGCACCTGCCCCGCCGTACTGCTGCGGCACGGCGAGGCTTAAAAAACCGCGCTGGCGCAGACGGTCGATATTGTCGCGGGGAAAGTCGCCGCTGGCGTCGAGACTGGCCGCCTGCTCCGCCATCAGCTGGCGTACCTCCGTCAACCGCCGCGCCCAGTCATCGCTTGTCTGACCGATCACGAGGCGCGCTCCGCCACGGCGCGAAGGGCGGCTTTTTCGCGGGCGATCGGCAGCAGCGCTTTACCGTACTCCTGAGCATCGTTGAGCGGATCGAACCCGCGGATCAGGAAGTTGCGCACGCCGAGGTCGTAGTAATCGAGCAGCGCGTCGGCGACCTGTTCCGGGGTGCCCACCAGCGCGGTGGAGTTGTGGCCGCCGCCTACCAGCTGCGCGATCCCGGTCCACAGGCGTTTATCCACCACCTTGCCCTGCGCCGCCGTCGCCCGCAGACGCTGCGCCCCGACGCTGTCGGGCTTGGCTTTGAAACCGCCTCCGCTCTGCGCCGCCCGCTCGGTGGCGACGTGCAGGATATGCTCGGCTTTCTCCCAGGCCTCGGCTTCGGTCGCGGCGATAATCGGCCGGAACGAGACGCTGAAGTCGATTTCGCGCTGATGTTTCGCCGCCTCGGCCCGCACGCGCTGGATGGTTTCCGCGGTTTGCGCCAGCGACTCTCCCCACAGGGCGAAGACGTTGGCGTGCTTGCCGGCCACGGCGATGGCCGCTTCCGACGAACCGCCGAAATAGAGAGGGATATGCGGTTTTTGCAGCGGGCGAATGGCCGACCACGCCTGTTCCGCCTGATAAAAGTCATTGGCGATATCCACCGGCTGTTCGGCGGTCCACACCTTGCGGACGGTCTCAAGGAAGGCATCGGTACGCGCATAGCGCTGGTCGTGATCGAGGTAATCACCGTCGCGGCGCTGCTCGGCGTCATTGCCGCCGCTGATGATATGTACCGCCAGACGGCCGCCCAGCAGGTGTTCAAGGGTAGCGAACTTACGCGCGGCGAGGGTCGGCGAGACAAAACCGGGACGATGAGCCAACAGGAAGCCGATCTTTTGCGTCGACAGGCCCGCCAGCGCGGTCACCAGGAATCCGTCGGGTTGATCGGACCAGTGGCCCACCAGCAGGCGGTCAAACCCGGCGGCCTCGTGGGTTTGCGCGAAACGCACGATGTAATCGCGGTCAAAAATCGGGCCGACCGGGGCGATGGTTTCCGACGACAGGCGGTGGCCGATCATGCCGAGAAATTGAATGCTCATGCAGAACTCCTTGTAGCAGGATAATGAGTGGGCCGCCGCGGCGGCGCGTTTTCATTACCCTATACACGGGCTCTTAATGAACAAAATGCATTTTTATCATATCTTAATATGCGAGATAAGCATTTATAAAAATTATATATACGTTTCAGCCAGATACGTTTAGCTGCTGAACGACTTTGCCGGCGAAAAAAGTCAGCGGCTGGCTCAGATTAGCCAGATTCTGCGCGTGAACCAGCCACAGATGCACCTCGGGCTGGAAATCCGCCAGCGTCAATACCGTCACCTCGTCGCGCCACGGGCTGGCGGCCAGCGCGGCGCGCGGTACCAGGCCAAGCCCCAGCCCCTGCGCCACGAGGCTGATTTGCAGCTGGGCGCCCGCGGTCTCGACATTCAGCGCCAGACGCAGCCCCTGGGACTGCAGCTCGCGGATCAGCCCGGCCCGCAGGCCGCAGCCGTCGGGATTGAGCACCCAGCCTTTTTCCGCGCAGTCGCGCAGCGCCCCGGCGTGAAGACGCCCGCTTTTAGCCGCAATCACCACAATATCCAGCGGGCACAGCAGGCGCCCGCCGTAGCCCTCAGCAAAGCGTTGCTGTTCCGGCCCCATCGCCAGCACGCCGTCCAGCTCGACGCTTTCAAGGCGCTTTTGCAGCAGCCCGCTCCAGCCGCAGGTCACCTGCGGTCGCAGGGCGGGAAACTGCTGGCGCAGCGCGCTCAGCGCCGGCTGCAGGGCAATTTCCGCCACGCTCTGCGGGACCCCGAGACGCAGGATACCGTGCGGCTCGGCCTCGGGGTCGAGCAGGCCGTACAGCTTTTTGGTCTCCCGCTTGATGCTCAGGCACTGCTCGTAAACCCGGTGCCCGGCGGCGGTCAGGGTGAGCGGCCGGGTCTGACGCTCCAGCAGCGTTACGTTGAGGGTTTGCTCAAGACGCTGCAGACGACGGGTAATCGCCGATTGGGTAATACCGAGATATTCCGCGGCCTGGTTAAGCGAGGAGAACTGCACGGTGGCCAGCAGTGCGTCAATGTCGTCGATGCGCATAGCGTCCTTAATGTGATTTTTGCATATTAATATATGCGGAAATTGCATTTTAATTATATTAACGCCTTTGCTAGCGTAAAGACCAGTCCCGACAACAGGAAGCGACCATGACCGCACCGCGAGTGGAAAAATTACGCCAGTTTATTCAAGACCTTGATGCCCTGCATCGCGAATTTGCCGATGAACAGCCCCTGCTCGACGCCGTGGCCCTGCGCCTGGCCGCGCTGGTGAAAAAGGATGACTGGCTGCCGGAGGAGTACACCCTGCCGCATCCCCACCACTATCAGCAGTATCTGCTGCATGCCGATTCCGGACAGCGTTTTTCCATTGTCAGCTTCGTCTGGGGGCCGGGGCAATCGACGCCGATTCACGATCATCGGGTGTGGGGCGCCATCGGCATGCTGCGGGGCGCGGAGGAGAATCAGCGCTACCGCCTGGACGAGCGCGGCCAGCCGGTGGTCATCGGCGTTGCTGAACGCCTTTCCCCAGGCGAAGTGGAAAAAGTCTCTTCCCGCGACGGCGATATTCACCGGGTGAGCAACGCCCTCGCGGATAGCGTCTCGATCAGTATTCACGTTTACGGCGGCAATATCGGCGGCGTCAGGCGAGCGGTTTATACCCCGGAAGGCCTCGTCAAACCTTTTGTCTCCGGCTACTCCAACCGCCACTTACCCAATATCTGGGATCTCTCAAAGGATAATTAATATGCCCACCTGTTCTTATCGCCCGGCCGCCCAGCTGCGCCAGGCGCTGCTTGACGGCGCCGAGCTGGCGCTGCTTGACGGCGCCGAGCTGGCGCTGATCGACGTTCGCGAAGAGGCCGACTTTGCCCGCAGCCATCCGCTGTTTGCCGCTAATCTGCCGCTCAGCAAGCTGGAGCTGGATATTTTTCGGCGCGTGCCGCGCCTGACGACGCCGATTACCGTCTATGACGGCGGCGAAGGTCTGGCGGAGCGGGCCGTCGAGCGCCTGCAGAGCTGGGGCTACGAAGATGTCGCCCTGCTGGAAGGCGGCCTGCCGGGGTGGCAGCGCAGCGGCGGAGAGCTGTTCCAGGATGTGAATTCGCCGAGCAAAGCGTTCGGCGAGCTGGTGGAGAGCGAGCGGCATACCCCCTCGCTGAGCGCCGGGGAAGTGCAGGCGCTGCTCGATGGTCAACAGGAGGTGGTTGTCGTCGACGCGCGCCGTTTCGATGAGTATCACACCATGAATATTCCCGGCAGCATCAGCGTGCCCGGCGGGGAGCTGGCGCTGCGCATTGAGGGCCTGATTCCGTCATCGCAGGCGACGGTGATCGTCAACTGCGCGGGGCGCACGCGCAGTATTATCGGCACGCAGTCGCTGCGCAATGCCGGTTTGCCCAATCCGGTCTACGCGCTGCGCAACGGTACCATCGGCTGGACCTTAGCTGGGTTTGACCTTGAGCGCGGCCAGCAGCGGCGTTATGACGCCGATTTTCGCGCCCCAGCCGAACGCGCGGCGGCGGTGAGGCAGCTGGCGGAGCGCGCCGGCGTCGCCTTTATAGACAGCCCAACCCTTCAGCGCTGGCTACGGCAGCCCGCCCGCACCACTTACCTGTTCGACGTCCGCAGCCCGGAGGAGTACGCCGCAGGTCATCTGCCGCTGAGCGTTAGCGCGCCCGGCGGGCAGCTGGTGCAGGAAACCGACCATTTCGCCAGCGTGCGCGGGGCGCGCATTGTGCTGATTGCCGATGACGAGATACGCGCGCCGATAACGGCGTCCTGGCTGGCGCAGATGGGGTGGGAAGTGGCGGTATTACGCGATGCGCGCGCGGAAGATTTTAGCGAGCACGGTACCCCCACAGGCCGCGTACCGCCGGGTCCGCAGGCGGAGGAGATTGCCCCGCAGCAGCTGGCGGCACAGCTGAGGGAGCCGGGAACCGTGGTGCTGGACTTTACCACCAGCGCCAACTACGTCGCCCGGCATATTCCCGGCGCTTACTGGCTGGTACGTTCACAGCTGCGCCAGGCGCTGGAGGTGCTGCCTTCCGCCAAGCGTTACGTTGTCACCTGCGGCAGCAGCCTGCTGGCCCGCTACGCGGTGCCTGAGGTTGCAGCGTTAACCGGTAAACCGGTGCAGCTGCTGAGCGGCGGCACGCTGGCGTGGATTGACGCCGGGCTGGCGCTGGAGCATGGCGAGACGCATCTGGCGACGCCGCGCAGCGATCGCTATCAGCGCCCGTATGAAGGTACCGATAACTCACCCGCGGCAATGCAGGCCTACCTCGACTGGGAGTTCGGCCTGGTTGAACAGCTGAAGCGCGATGGCACGCACGGGTTTAAAGTATTGTGATGTCCCCCGCTCGCGCTGCGCTTAGCGGGGCTACGGGCTCACAGCCGTCTGCGGTCCGGTAGCCCGGACAGATGCGCAGCATCGCCTCCGGGAAATTATGCCGCACTGCGCTTTGCTCCCGGGGGCGGCGCAAAGCTCCTGCCCGGGCTACAGGTCCACCGCCGTCTGCGAACCCGTCGCCCGGGGAAGGGCCGCAATCAGATCTCCGGGGTATTTTTAAAGCCCATCAGCATCAGCATCGGCTCCTGCTGTGAGCCCGCCGGGTCGAAATGATAGCGATTGCCCTGACGGTCGCCGCCGATATACCACGAGATCTCGGTTTTGCCTTCCGCCAGCGCCTTGCGCACCGCTTTATCGACATCCACCATCCGGTATTCGCGTTTGGAATTGAGGTACAGCGACGCCTCCGAGCTGTAGTTGCAGGGCGGGCGATGATTCCAGGTCACGCTGTTCGCGCTCCAGTCGTTGCTCGCCGGATAGAAAAAGATCTGATCCGCGCCGTTGGTTTCCACTTTTCCGCCGTAGATCCGCAGCTGATATTTAAACAGCGAGGCGTCCTGATCCTGCGGCAGCGGCGGGATAGGGAATTTCACCAGCGTCATGGTTTCCGGATTGTGCGTGCGCCCGCCGTTTTGCCAGTTATCGCTGACCACCAGGTTTTCCGGCGCGGGATGGGTGACCGTCGGCGCGGTGCTGTCCACCAGCGCATTCTCCTTCACCGTCGTGAAGCGATACGGCACCGCGCTGCCGCAGTCGATTCCCTTGTTCATGCAGCGCTCGGTCATATAGTGCGCCCCTTCCACCGTCCAGCCGTTCATAAAATCCGCGTGCGCCGTATAGATACTGCCCCAGCGCTCTTCGCGCTTCTCACCGTCCATGATCGGATCCAGGGAGAGCTGAATCTTCGCGGTATCCAGGGATGTAATCTGCGGCAGAACGTAGGCCACATTCATATTCACCGTCGGGATTTTCACCGGATAGTCGCTCGGACAGGCGCCGTTGACGTCGTATGCCGCGTTACTGTGTCCGTGAGCCGGTTTGAGGTTGACCCCATCCCAGCAGTTGGGGAACTGAATACCGATATTAAACTGTACCGCATCACCACCTTTACGCAGCCCACAGACTTCGCCGGCCTGGTTGCTGTAGCCTTTGCCGTTAGCGCACAAAAAGGTGATGCGCGAGCTGGGCGCCGAACCGTGGTGATCGCCCGCCAGCAGTTCGAGACCCGCCGGGAACGGGTGCAGCGGATACTGTTCCACCTTGGTGGTCTGATAGTAGGTTTTTTGATACGCCGGCGTTACCACCTGACCATCCGGCAGCTTCATCGACGGCACCCAGTAGGCGGAACCGTCGGCCTTGTTATCGCAGGTGGTTTCCGGCTGGTCGCGCAGCGTCTGATAGGTGGAAACCGCATCGGTATGGGTATTACCAAAAAAATCATGCCACATGGCCTGATTCGGTTTGCCGAACATCATGATGGCGTCATCGCCCAACGTATGGTGATAAGCGCAGACCACGTGGGCCTGCGGGCCGGCATGAGCGGAAAACGCGCCGGCAACCAGCAGCGGCGCGAGAGTTAAAGTGAACGCGTTCAATTTCATTTTGCAATCCTCCTTGTTTGAAGGAGTGCAGAGATAGCAAACGCCCGCCGATGTTACACATCATCAAACATCATTTCGTCTCATCGGCCCGCCCCATCAGGCTCGCGCATGATCCATGAATACTGAAATGACTTCGGCGCCGGGAAATGCGTGCGCCGACGAAACGACCCCAGCCGCTGCGGCGTGCAGTAGGTGCAGCTCCCCAGCCACTCCATGTTTTCCTCCGGCACGCCCGCGCTGCGCAGCAGGAGGTGGGCAAAAGCCCGCAGATCGAACCACGCATTGTCGCCCGCGGTCGCTTTCGCCTGCTCCCCCTCCGACGCCGCCTGATGGGACTGGAAGAGCTGCTCCCGATGGCGTTTTGCCAGCTCGCCGGCGGGCATCGCCAGCAGCGCCTGGTAGAAGTCGCCGGTGACTTCATAGCAGCAGGGGTGAATATGCGGCCCGCTCACCACCACCAGATCTTGCGGGTCGACGTGATAACGCTGAAACAGCGCAAGGCTATTTTCGATAATCCCGCTGGCCGCGCCGCGCCAGCCTGCGTGCACGCTGCAGACATAGCGCCCATCACGCGACGCCATCAGCAGCGGCAGACAGTCGGCGGTCACCACGCCCATCTTTTGCCCGCTGACGGCGGTAAACATCGCATCGGCGTGGGGGCGCTCCGCCTGCGGCGCCCGATACTCATGTACGATATTGCTGTGAACCAGTTTAACCGGCGCCATTTCGCTATAGGGAAAGGCGGCGGTTTCATGAACGTCGAGAAAGGCGTAGCGGATACCGGGGATATCGCTCAGTAAGCGGGATGTAAAAGACATGATGCTCGGAAGAATCAATGGATGATGATTTAACCTATGCCAAAGTAGAGAGATGCGCAAGGCGGATTCCCGGGCTACCAGTCCGGTAGCCCGGGCAAGGCGCGGCTTTACCGCGCCGCCCCCGGGAATCAGCGAAAATGCTCAGGCCAGCGCCGTGCGCTTTTGTCGGCTCATCAGCCAGAACACCGCCGCGCCCGCCAGCAGAATGCCGGGAGCGGACGCGGCCATCACCCCGACGGTGCCGGTGCCCAGCGCCAGCATTTTGCCCGCCAGCAGCGGACCGCTCATCGCGCCGAGACGGCCAATCGCCACCGCCGTCCCCACGCCGGTGGCGCGGATTTCGGTGCGATAGAACAGCGGAGCCAGCGCGTAAAGCACGCTCTGGCCGCCGGTGGCAAACAGTCCGGCGACAAAGCCGGAGAAGAGCATTGCGGTCAGCGAGGACGCGGTCCCCAGCGCCAGCAGCGACGCCAGCATGCCGGTATAGATCAGCAGCGACATCCACAGCGGGCTGAGCTTATCCATCAGCGCCCCCAGCAGCAGCGTGCCGCAGGCGGCGCCGAACTGCAGGACAAACATCACCCCCGCCGCCTCGCTGGGGCTGAACCCCTGGCCGACTAGCAGCATCGGCAGCCAGTTGATCAGCATATAGACCACCAGCAGCGTGAAAAAATAGCACAGCCACAGCAGCAGCGTGGCGGTAGCGTTGCCCGGCGCGAGGAGCGTGCGCAGCGGCACGCCCCGCGCGCTGCGCTGAAACACCGGCGATTCCGGCAGCCAGCGCAGCAGCAGCGGCACCAGCAGCAGCGGAACGATACCGCCGATCCAGAACACCGTTTGCCAGGCCGCGGCAAGGCCGAAAAAGCCCAGCGCCGCCGCCAGCGCCGCGCCGATGGGGACGCCGCAGTACATCAGGCTGACCGCCCTGCCGCGAAAGCGGGGGCCGGCGGCCTCGGAGGTTAAGGCAATCAGATTCGGCAGCGCCGCGCCCAGGCCGACGCCGGTCAGCAGCCGGGCCAGCAGCAGCGTGGGATAATTCCACGCCAGCGCGGTAGCGATTGAGAACAGGCCAAAGAGCAGCACCGAGCCCAGCAGAATTCGCTTGCGGCCATAGCGATCCGCCAGCATGCCGCCCACCAGCGCGCCGGGCAGCAGGCCGAGGATCCCGGCGCTGAAAATCCAGCCCATCTGCATTTTATCCAGCGCGAACGCCTGCGCCATGCCTACGGCGGCGATGCCTGCCGCCTGCAGATCCAGCCCTTCCATCAGGGCCACCATAAAACAGAGCCCGACGGTTAACATCAGGCGCGAATTGCTTGCAGTCGTTGTTTGGGTCATAGGGTACCTTTGCGATATCCGGACAAGCGGAGTAGGTGAATGGCGGCTGATACGTTGCCAGCCGCGCGTTGCTTTTATTTGCTGCGGTTAAGCAGATCCAGCGCGACGTCGACGATCATATCCTCCTGACCGCCCACCATCCGCCGCTTGCCGAGCTCGACGAGGATATCCACCGCGCTCAGGCCGTAGCGCCCGGCGGCCGCTTCGCTGTGGCGCAGAAAGCTGGAGTAAACCCCGGCATAGCCCAGCGCCAGCGTTTCGCGGTCAACCCGCACCGGGCGATCCTGCAGCGGGCGCACCAGCTCATCGGCGGCGTTCATCAGAGCATACAGATCGGTACCGTGATTCCAGCCGAGCTTATCGGCGGCGGCGATAAACACCTCCAGCGGCGCGTTGCCCGCCCCGGCCCCCATCCCCGCCAGGCTGGCATCGATACGGTCGCAGCCCTCTTCCACCGCGGCGATGGAGTTGGCCACGCCGAGACTGAGGTTATGGTGCGCGTGCATCCCGGTGGCGGTTTCCGGCTTCAGCACCGCCTTGAGGGCGCGGAAGCGATCGCGAATATCGTTCATGTTCATCGCCCCGCCGGAATCCACCACGTAAATACAGGTGGCGCCGTAGGATTCCATCTTCAGCGCCTGCTGCGCCAGCTGTTCCGGGGAGGTCATATGGCTCATCATCAGGAAGCCGACGGTGTCCATGCCCAGCTCGCGGGCGAAGGCGATATGCTGCGCGGAAACATCCGCCTCGGTGCAGTGGGTCGCCACGCGCACCACCCGCGCCCCGGCCTGATACGCGTTTTTCAGGTCGTGCAGAGTGCCAATGCCGGGTAGCAATAAAGTGGCGATCTTCGCCTGGCTGACCGACTCCGCCGCCGCCTCAATCCACTGCAGGTCGCTGTACGCGCCGAAGCCGTAGTTAAAGCTGGAACCCTGCAGACCGTCGCCGTGGGCCACCTCTATCGAATCGACGCCCGCGCAATCCAGCGCCCGGGCAATCTGGCGCACATTGTCGAGCGAGTATTGATGACGAATCGCGTGCATCCCGTCGCGCAGGGTCACGTCTGAGATATAGAGTTTTTTGCCGTTCATGCTGCTTCTCCCGCCGCGTCGTTCATCGCCTGGGCCATTTTTTCCGCCGTCGCCAGCGCCGCCGACGTCATAATATCGAGGTTACCCGCGTAGGCTGGCAGATAGTGCGCCGCCCCTTCGACCTCGAGATAAACCGCCGTTTTCAGGCCGGAGAAGCGGCCGACGCCCGGCAGGTTTACCGGTTTATCTTCCGGGATGACCTCAAACTGCACCTGCTGCTTCAGGCGATATCCCGGCACGTAGGCCTGCACCGCCGCCGCCATCTCGGCGATCGACGCGGCAATCGCCTGCTGCGATGCCGCTTCGCTCAGGACATAAACGGTGTCGCGCATCATCAGCGGCGGCTCCGCCGGATTCAGCACGATAATCGCTTTGCCTTTCGCCGCGCCGCCCACTTTCTCAATGGCCTGCGAGGTGGTTTCGGTAAATTCATCAATGTTGGCGCGCGTCCCCGGCCCGGCGGATTTGCTGGCAATTGAGGCGACGATCTCCGCATAGTGCACTTTTGCCACCCGAGAGACTGCCGCCACCATCGGGATGGTGGCCTGGCCGCCGCAGGTCACCATATTGACGTTGCCTTCGGCCAGATTGGCCTCGAGATTGACCACCGGCACGCAGTACGGGCCGATGGCCGCCGGGGTCAGGTCGATCACCCGGATCCCCGGCCTGGCTTCCCGCAGCGCGGCGTCGTTTTTCACGTGCGCTCCGGCGCTGGTGGCGTCAAAAACCACATCGATATCGGCGAATTCCGCCATCTGCATCAGGCCGCCAACGCCCTCGTGCGTGGTGGCGACGCCCATGCGCCGGGCGCGGGCCAGGCCGTCGGACTCGGGGTCGATGCCGACCATTACCGCCATCTCCAGGTGCTGCCCGTGGCGCAGAATTTTGATCATTAAATCGGTGCCGATATTGCCGGAGCCGATAATGGCGACTTTACGTTTACTCATCACTCTCTTCCTCTTTGGCGACAAAGGTCGCCGCCACTGAACCTAAACCGTCGATATGGGCGGCAAAACGATCGCCGGCGGTAATCGCCACCATCGGGCCTAACGCCCCGGTCAGCACGATATCCCCCGCCCGCAGCGGCTCGCCGAGGCTGGCCATTTTGCGCGCCAGCCACACCGCCGCGTTCAGCGGATGGCCAAGACATTCGCTGCCGCGCCCGCTGGAGACCTCTTCCTCGTTACGGGTCATGCGCATCGCGCAGTTTTTCAGATCCAGCCCATCCGGGCGCCGCGCCGGGCTACCCAGCACGTAAACGCCGCAGGAGGCGTTATCGGCGACCGTATCGACAAAGCCAATCGACCAGTCGCGAATACGGCTGCCGACCACCTCCAGCGCGGGAAGCACCCAGTCGATGGCGGCGTACAGTTCATCAAAGGTGGTATCGGCATGCGGCAGATCGCGTTTCAGCACCAGGGCGATTTCGGCCTCCACTTTCGGCTGCAGCACCCGGGAGAACGGCACGTCGGCGTTATCGCCGTAGCACATGTCGGCAAACAGGGTGCCGAAGTCCGGCTGGTCAACGCCCAGTTGCTGCTGCACTTTAGGATGGGTCAGCCCCACCTTGCGTCCCGCCACCCGGCGGCCGTTCGCCACGTGGTGCTGCACGTTCATCCGCTGGATGGCGTAGGCCGCTTCCGCGTTGTCAACGCCGAGCGCATCGCGCAGCGGTTCAATCGCCTGGCCGCGGCTTTCCGCCTCACGCAGACGCTGCGCCAGTTGTTCAAGAGATAAGGTTGTCATCAGCACTCCTCAGGTACGCGCCAGAAAATCGAGCACCAGCTGGTTAAAGCTCTCCGCGTGCTCCCACTGCGCCCAGTGACCGCAGTCGCGATAGATATGCAGTTCGGAACCGTTAATGCCCGCCAGCAGGCGCAGCCCGGCGTCCATCGGTACAAAGCGATCGTTACGCCCCCAGACGATCAGGGTCTGCGCGCGGATTTCGCCGAGACGCGGGCTAAAATCCGGGAACTGCTTCGGGTTGGCTTCCAGGCTTTGGACGAAATTATCCAGATGCTCCCGGCGCGACAGCATATTATTGAGGCGCGCTTCAAACAGCGCGTCGGTCAAATCGCGGGTATCGAAGACAAAGATGTTCATCATCTTTTTCAGGTTTTCGATGGTCGGCTCACGGTACAGGCCGTTCAGCAGCTTGATGCCTTCCGTCGGCATCGGCGTAAACAGGCTCATGCCGCCGGTTCCGCCGCCCATCAGCACCAGTTTGCCGACGCGCTCCGGCCAGCTGAGGGTAAAGGCCACCGCGCTGTGTCCGCCCATCGAATTGCCCAGCAGATGCACTTTGCTGATATCCAGCTGGTCAATCACGCTTTTCAGCACCCTGGCGTTCAGGTCGGAACGGGAGCCGCGGTTGACGATAGAATCGCTTTTTCCCCAGCCGGGGCAGTCCAGCAGAATGACCCGGTAGCCCGCCTCGACCAGCGGGTCGATATTGCGGCTAAAGTTGGCCCAGCCGGTAGCCCCGGGGCCGGAGCCGTGCAGCAGGACCACGGTTTCGTCGCCCTCGCCGCAGTCATTAAAATGGATGCGTAATGTTTCTCCGCCCTCTTCCACGTTGAGGAAACGGCTGGTGGCGGCTTCGGTTTGCGGTTGGTAGCTCATCATATTCTCCCGTTAATTCAGTTCTGCGCGGCGGCGCTCAGCGAGCCAAATCCGGCAATCCACTCGGGGATTGGTCGGTAATAGCGGCCTTCGCAGCGCCAGCGGCCAAATGCGGATAGCGCGGCAAAGGCGGCCACCCAGGTTTTAATTTCGTGCGTCGATTTCCCGGCCATTGCCGACAGCTCTTCGTTACTGACGGCATCCAGCTCCGCCAGCCGCCCCTGCTCCAGAAGGCTCATAAAGCGGGTATCCCAGACGGGGTTGAGCGGATAGAGCGAGTTCTGGTCCTCGATAAACTGCTTCGCCGCGCTAATGACCCGCTGCTGGCGCAGTTCACGCTCGTCCGGCGGCAGCTGCCTGCCGCTGCCCAGCAGCCGGTCGCGCATATGGGCATCGGCCTTCGCCAGCTCCGGTACCGGCGGCTGATGCGACAGGCCGCCGGAGCCAAGGATTAATACCCGTTTATTGAGGGTGGTCAGGAAGCGGCCAATGGCTTCGCCCAGCATGCGGGTGCGCTGAAAGCCCGGCAGCGGCGACGCCACGCCGTTGATAAACACCGGCAGAACCGGCAGGGTATCCAGCCCGCCGAGCAGGAACTCCAGCGGTTGTGCAAAGCCGTGATCCACCTGCATGCAGTAGGAGACCGCCAGATCGATGCCCTCTTTCATCACCGCGTAGGCGCAGGCCTCCGCCAGCGCCGTCGGCACCGGCAGAACGCCGCTGGCGCTGCTGAAGTCGCCGATAGCGGTCGCCCCGATGCCTAAACAGAACGGCGGCATCACATCGTAGAAAAAGCCGTTGTAGTGATCGGGAGCAAACAGCACTACCAGCTCCGGGTCGAAGGCGGCAATGCGCGCCCGCGCGTCGGCGATAGTGCCGTTCACTTCGTCCAGCACCGCCTGTTCCGGGTCAACGTAGCCCACCAGCGGGGTATGGGAGAGGCAATGAAGATATGCGTTCATATCAGGCCACCTGTTCAATCGTTGTTGCCGCCTGCGCGGAAGCCAGCTGCATCTTGCTCGCCAGCGCGTCGAGCTTTTTGCTCAGGGTTTGCGGGATGGCCACGGTGGCGACGAAGCGGTCCGGACGCACCACGGCAATGGCGGTATCGTGCTGCGCGAACCAGCTTTTCAGGCGGTTTTGCGTATCGCCGATGCGGATAACGCCGGGCACGTTGTCCTGATCGCAATGAATCTGCACCTCCGGCACCACCTGGATAAAGCGCACCCCGACCGCGCGCCAGCGGGCTATTTGTTCATCGTTGAGCCCCCACTGCGGATTACAGCCCCAGGCGATAATGGCGAATCTGGCGCCAATCACCTCATCGAGCAGCGTCACCTGCCCGTTTTCCAGCGTCACCTTCGGCTGGATAAACATTTTGCCGACCGGGGACGTTTTGCTTTCGCCTTCCGCCAGCAGCGCGCCGTCGCGATACTGCGGCATTGGCTTGAAACGCATTTCAAGGAAGTAGCGTTTAACCGGCGGCAGATAGTTGAGCAGCCACGAAACGCCGTCGCGCACCGCGCCGTGCCAGCGTTTCGGCGGCGCCAGGACGTTGCCGGCGGTGACCGACAGGTCGATCATCGCTTTGGCGTGATCGCGCCGCTCCTGTTGGTAGCTGTCCAGCAGCGCCTCTCCGGCTTTGCCGTTCACCACCAGCGCCAGCTTCCAGGCCAGGTTAAAGGCGTCGCGCATACCGCTGTTGTAGCCCTGCCCCTGCCACACCGGCATGATGTGCGCCGCGTCGCCCGCCAGCAGTACGCGATCGACGCGAAAGCGTTCGGCGATGCGCGCGTTGTGGGTGTAGACGCGCTGGCGAATCAGCTCGACGTTATCCGGGTCCGGCAGCACCTTGCTCAATAGCTGGCGCATCTTGCGCGGCTCGCTGAGCTGGGCTTCGGTTTCTCCGGGCATGACCATAAATTCGAAACGCCGTACCCCGTGCGGCAGCGCGGCGGAGACGTACGGGCGCACCGGGTCGCAGCACAGGTAGACGTGCGGCGTCGCCAGCGGATCGTTGGCGATATCAATAACAATCCATTGATTCGGCGCGGTTTTGCCTTCGAAGGGAATATTCAGCGCGCGACGAATGAAGCTGGCTCCGCCGTCGCAGGCCACCAGCCAGTCGGCGCGCACGGTTTCCCGCTCGCCGTCGCTGCCTTTGACGTTCAGGGTGACACCGTCACTATTCTGGCTAAAGGCCTCTACTTCGCGGGAAAACAGGCAGCGCACGTGGGGGAAACGGCTGAGGCCGTCGTACAGCACCGCGTCCACCTGCGGCTGAATAAACGCATTGCGGCGCGACCAGCCAAACTCGTCGGTCATCGGCTGAATATCGGCAAAGCAGCGCCCTTTCGGGGTGAGAAAGCGCATCGCGTGCCACGGCGTAGTATGCGGCAGCACGTTGTCGACCAGCCCCACCGCCTGCATCGCCCGCAGCGCCTCATCGTCGATACCGATGGCGCGGGGATAATCGATCAGCGACTCGAGCTTCTCAATCAGCACGACGCTGACGCCCATCTGCCCGAGGTAGTTGGCGATGGTCAGGCCAACCGGACCGGCGCCGGCAATAGCGACCTGCGCGCTGTGCTGTACCGCGGGTTGGATATCAGGATTGGATGTTGTCATTTTCAAAACCTCACGCTTCGGACAAATTGCCGTCACCGCACAACCTTCAGCAGGGCAATTTGTTAATTAAATGTGAATTTATTTTTATTGTGAGGTCAGTATAGGGTCGGTAATTTGCGCTACAATCAAAACATTACCGGATGTGCACCAGGTGCACATGATTGTTTATAATGATTTTTATTGAGGACGCATGAACGAAAACGCTTCGGAAGATTACAAAACGGTGCGCGGATTGAGCCGCGGATTATTGTTATTAAATTTGTTAAATAAATTCGACGGAGGCGCGACGGTCGGCACCCTGGCCGAGTTTAGCGGCCTGCATCGCACGACCGTCAGGCGGCTGCTGGAAACGCTGCAGGACGAGGGTTACGTGCGCCGCAGCCGCTCCGATGACAGCTTTCGCCTGACGATTAAAGTGCGTCAGTTAAGTGAGGGATTTCGTGACGAACATTGGATTTCTGCCCTCGCCACGCCGCTGCTTGGCGAGCTGCTGCGCGAGGTTTTATGGCCGACCGACATCACCACCCTGGACGTCGATGCGATGGTGGTGCGCGAAACCACCCACCGCTTCAGCCGCCTCTCCTTCCACCGGGCGATGGTCGGCCGCCGCCTGCCGCTGCTGCTGACCGCTTCGGGATTAACCTGGCTGGCCTTCGCGCCGGAACATGAACGAAGCCCGATTGTTGAGATGCTGGCCGCCCGCCCGGAAGCGGAGTATCAGCTGGCGCGCGAGCCGGAAAAACTGGCCGCCATCCTCGAACGCACCCGGCAAAACGGCTACGGCGAAAACTTTCGCGGCTGGCAGCAGGAGGAGAAAATCGCTTCCATTGCCGTCCCCATTCGCCGCCAGCAGCGGGTTATCGGCTGCCTGAACCTGGTCTATATGGCCAAAGCCATGACCATTGACCAGGCGGCGCAAAAGTACCTCACCTCGCTGCAGAAGGTCGCTGCCCGCATAGAAGAACGGATGTCCGATGAAGAGGTGTTTTATCAATAACCTTGTCCATAGGGGGTAAATCGCCCGTCAGCCATTGCGCCCGGACTCGTTATATATTTTAATATACAACGATTTTTCCTTTGCCGCTGAGCCCATCATGTCCAGACATCCGCGCGTTTTCTTTGCTATGGCGCTGTTAAGCGCCAGCCTGTTTGCCGGTCAGGCCTTTGCCGACCGCACCCTCACCGACCAGCTGGGTCGTGAAGTCACCCTCCCCGACCACGTCACCCGCGCCGTGGTGCTCCAGCATCAGACCTTAAACCTGCTGGTGCAGCTTAACGCCGCTGACGACGTCGTCGGCGTCATGAGCAGCTGGAAAAAGCAGCTTGGCCCGCAGTTTGCGCGCTTTATGCCGGCTATTGAGACACTACCGATGCCGGGCGATCTGACGCAGGTTAATATCGAGAGCCTGCTGGCGCTGCATCCCCAGGTGGTGTTCGTTGCCAACTACGCGCCGCAGGCGATGATCCAGCAGATCCAGGACGCCGGGATCCCGGTGGTGGCAGTCTCTCTGCGCCAGGATGCCGCGGGTGAGAAAAACAAAATGAACCCGACGATGGCCGATGAAGAGCTGGCCTATAACGAGGGGCTGAAACAGGGGATCCGCCTGATTGGCGAAGTGGTCGGCCGTCAGGCTCAGGCCGAAGCGCTGATTCAATACACCTTCAGCGCGCGCAGGCTGGCTAACGCGCCGGTTGCCGATATCCCGGAAAACGAGCGGGTGCGGGTATATATGGCCAATCCGGACCTCAACACCTACGGCTCGGGCAAATATACCGGCCTGATGATGAAGCACGCCGGGGCGCTGAACGTTGCCGCCGCCAGCGTAAAGGGCGCGCGACAGGTCTCGCTGGAGCAGGTGCTGCAGTGGGATCCGCAGGTGATTTTCGTACAGGACCGCTACCCGGAGGTGGTCAAACAGATACAAAACGACCCGCAGTGGCAGAGCATTGACGCGGTCAAAAATCACCGCGTGTGGCTGATGCCGGAATACGCCAAGGCCTGGGGCTACCCGATGCCGGAGGCGCTGGCGATCGGCGAGCTGTGGATGGCGAAAAAACTCTACCCCTCACGCTATAACAGCGTCGATGTCGAGGCGAAGGCGCGGGAGTACTATCAGCGTTTCTACCGCGTGAAGTGGACGCCGGATGCGTAGTCATCGTCATCCGGCCCTGCTGCAATGTACCCTCGCGCTGGTGACGATCGTGATTGCAATCGCTTCACTCTGCCTCGGGCAGTATCCGTTAAGCCTGGCGGAAGTTTTTCGCCAGCTGGCGCATCTTTCTCCCCTCGACGGCGTCGCCGGCCAGGTCGTGTGGTCGGTGCGGCTGCCGAGGATCGTGATGGCGCTGCTGGCCGGCGGCGCGCTGGGGCTATGCGGGGCCACCTTACAGGGCGTATTCCAGAATCCGCTGGTGGACCCGCATATCATCGGCGTCACCTCCGGTTCCGCCTTCGGCGGGACGCTGGCGATTCTGCTGGGGCTGAACGCCGCGCTGATGATGGCCTCGACCTTTCTCTTCGGCCTTGCCGCGCTGATGCTGGTCTATCTGATAGCCGCGCTGCAGGGGCGCGAAAGCACCCTGGTGCTGATCCTCTCAGGCATTATCCTCAGCGGCTTTTTTGCCGCCCTGGTGAGCCTGATGCAGTACCTGGCCGATAGCGAAGAGACGCTGCCGAATATTGTTTTCTGGCTGCTCGGCAGCTTCGCCACCGCCAGCTGGCACAAAGTCCTGCTGATGGCGCTACCGGTAGCCTGCGCCGCGATGGTGCTGTTTAAGCTCCGCTGGCGGATTAACCTGCTGGCGCTGGAGGAGAAAGATGCCCGCGGTCTGGGGGTTGCGGTGACCGGGCTGCGTCGCGGGGTGCTGGTGTGCTGCGCGGTGCTGGTCGCCGCTCAGGTGGCGGTCAGCGGCAGCATCGCGTGGGTCGGGCTGGTGATCCCGCATCTGGCGCGGCTGCTGGCCGGCGCCGACCACCGGCGTCTTCTCCCTACCGCCTTCTGGCTCGGCGGCGGTTTTATGATCGTCGTCGATGACCTCGCCCGCACGCTGATCCAGGCCGAAATCCCCATTGGAATCATCACCGCGCTTCTTGGCGCGCCGCTGTTTACCTGGCTGCTGGTGCAGTCGCGACGCACAGGCGCGCGCTGATGGCCCTTTCCCTACAGTTAAGCAACCTGCTCTACGGCCATAGCCGACCGCTGTTCGCCCCGCTGAACCTGCAGTGCCGTTCCGGCGATATCTGGGCGGTGCTCGGCGCTAACGGCCGCGGCAAAAGCACTCTGCTCGATACCCTGACCGGGGTACTGACGCCGATCGGCGGTGAGTTTACCTGCGCGGGCGGTCTCGCCATCGTGCCGCAGCATTTTCGCCCGGCTTTTGGCTGGCAGGTGCGCGACGTGGTGCTGATGGGACGGGCGCGCCACGTTAATCTGTTCGCTCAGCCAACAGCGGAAGACGAACGTGAGGTGCAGAAGGCGCTGGCGCAGCTGGGGATCGCGGTGCTGGCCGACAAGGTGTTTTGCGCGCTGTCCGGCGGCCAGCAGCAGCTGGTGCTTATCGCCAGGGCGCTGGTGGGCGCCAGCCAGAATATCCTGCTGGATGAACCCTGCTCGGCGCTGGATCTGGCCAACCAGCAGCTGGTGCTGCAGCTCATCAGCGACCTGGCCCATCGCCAGAAGCGGACGGTGCTGTTTACCACGCACGATCCGACCCACGCCCTGCAGGTGGCGAACCAGACCTTGCTGCTGCTGCCCGACGGTGAATGGCTGGCGGGAGAATCAGCCGCCGTGCTGACGGAAGCGAATCTTCAGCGCGCGTATGGTTTAGCGGTACGCAAAGTCCATCCCCCCGGGTCGGCGCTGCCGCTGCTGGCTCCGCAGTTTACGATTCGTCGTTGATAGGCAAAAAACCGGCGTCTTTCAGTAAGCGCTGCCCCTCCGCGCCGAGGATAAAGCGGCACAGCCGCTGCGCCCCGGCGCTCTGTTCAATCTGCGCCAGCAGGTAGTCGCAGCGAACATTCCACGCCGGCGGAATAAGCTGCGTGCGCAGATCGCTGCACGCCGCCATCTGCGCGGCGTAGTGAGCATAGCCGATAAACAGGTCGGTTAAGTTTTCACGGATCAGCCACGCCCCGGCGATTTCTCCCGCCGGCACCGGCAGCGAGTCGGGGGGGGGGGGGGCGCCTACCCGCGCCCGCGCGCGCGCCATCATGGCGGCACCGACGCCGGGACAGCGCTCTTCAATGTGGGAGAAAAGCTGCCAGGTGTAGTCGCCTGAAGGGTCGCAGCCCGGCGTTGAGGTTGCCAGGCGTAAGTCCGGGTCGCTGAGCAGCGCCAGCCACTCCCGCGTCTCGGTTGTTGCGCCGCGGCGGGCGGTCAGCATCAGCTGATTCCGGGCGAACAGATAGCACGCCCCGGCCAGCCCGGCCTGACGCAGCGCCTGCGGATGTTGGCTATTGGCCGAGGCGAACACCGAGCACGGCTCTCCGCCCTCAATGCGCTCGCGCAGCAGCCCTGCCGGACCAAAATGGACCTCGACCGGGATGCCGGTCTGTTGCTGAAAGCGCGCCAGCAGCGGAATGAAAGCGCTTTTCAGGCTTCCCGCCGCCAGCAGCGTTAGGGAGGGAGTCATAAGAACCATCGCTATATAGTCATAAATACAGCGCTATAATAACGCAGGTTCAGGCCATTTCAGTAGCGAATTTCCGCCAGTTCGCGCAGCTGTTCCGGCGTTGCCACCGGCAGGTTAAAGAACCGCAGATAGGCCGGGATCATTTCAAACAGCATGTCGGTGCCGCGCTGAATGGGGCAGCCCGCCGCCTGCGCCGCCTGCAGTAGCGGAGTGAACTCCTGGGCCATAACCACTTCACCGACAAAGGTGCCCGGCGTCAGGCGCTGCGGGTCCAGCGGCAGCGGATCGCCCTCTTTCATCCCCAGCGGCGTGGCGTTAACCACCAGATCGTGCCCCTGCGGATCGCGCTGCATCAGCGTAATGTCCAGCCGAGGATAGTGCTCAAGCAGACGCCCGGCCAGCGCTTCCGCCGTCTGCGAACAGATATCGTACAGCGTCAGGGCGCTGACGCCCGCCGCCGCCAGCGATGCGGCAATGGCCGAGCCGACGCCGCCGCTGCCCACCACCAGCGCCCGCGCCCCTCGCGTCTGGAAACCTTTACGCGTGATACCGAGGACAAAGCCTTCGCCATCAAACATATCGCCGCTCAGCGTGCCGTCGGCTTCGGGACGGATCGCGTTACAGGCGCCCGCTATCGCCGCCGTTGGGCTAAGATGCTGCACCAGCCCGCAGGTGGCGATTTTGTGCGGCATGGTGACCAGCGCGCCAATAATATTGGTCATCTTAAACAGCATCGGCACAAAGGCGGCGTAATCCTCAGGCTTGACGCCCATCGGCACCACTTTGGCGTCAACCTGCTGATGAACCAACCACGGGTTGTAAATCATCGGCGCTTTAAACTTCGCGGTCGGATAGCCAAGATGCGCTATCAGCCGCGTATTTCCACTAATCACCATTCCCTGCTCCTTTTACAACTAACAACGACTGCATCACGTTACTGCGAAAGTTCGATACGCTTGACATCGCCCAGGATAAAGACATAAGCCGCCACGCCCAGCAGCGCTGCGCCGCCGATATAAATCAGCGCGTAAAAGAAGTTGCCGGAGGCGGCAACAATGAAACCGATAATCAGCGGCGTCAGGATCCCGGCGAGGTTAGCGCAGAAGTTAAACAGGCCGCCGGTCAGACCGCCAAGGCCTTTCGGCGCGATGTCGGAGATCAACGTCCAGCCCAGCCCGACCATCCCCTGACCAAAAAAGGCGAACGACATCACCAGAATTACCGCCAGATCGCTGGTCAGCCAGTTGGCGGAGATAATGGTGCTCGCCATCAGCAGACCGGCAATGATCGGCAGCTTACGCCCGAGGTTTGCCGAGCCGGTGGCCTTCAGCAGCTTATCGGAGACCCAGCCGCCGAACATCACGCCGCCCGCCGCCGCCAGAAACGGCATGATGGCGAAGAAGCCGACCTTAATCCACGGCATATGGCGCTCGGTGGCCAGATAGGTTGGAAACCAGGTCAGGAAGAAGACCAGCACCGTATTACCGGCAAACTGCCCGATGCTGGCGCCGAGAATCTGCCGTTTCGCCAGCAGCTGGCGGATCAGCGGCCAGCTAAAGGCGGTATGCTGCTCTGCGCCGGTGGACATTCCGCCGCCGTTGACGATGTGCTCGCGCTCCAGCTGATTGAGGTGTTTATCCTCATGCGGCTCGCGATAGCAGCGCCACCACACCAGCGCGAACATCACGCCGGCGGCGCCGACGCTAATAAATAGCGCGCGCCAGCCAAAGCTGCCCATTATCCAGAACAGCAGCGGCGCAAAACAGGCCAGCCCGAGATATTCGCCGACGGTATAGACCGCCGTCGCCTTGGCGCGCTCCTGCTGCGGGAACCAGGCGCTCACCACCCGGCTGTTCACCGGGAAACAGGGGGCTTCGCTGACGCCGAGGGCAAAACGGCACAGCAGCAGGGTTTTCAGGCCGACCGCCAGGCCGTGGAACAGGGTGAATAGCGACCACAGGGTCAGCGCCAGAAAATAGGTGACTTTATTACCGAAGCGGTCAAGGAAGATGCCGCCGGGGATCTGCGCCAGCGCGTAGGTCCAGGCAAAGGCGGAGAATACGATGCCCATCATCGCGGCATCAATACCCAGCTCTGCGGTCAGCTGCGGCGCGGCAATCCCCAGCACCGTGCGGTCGAGATAGTTGATCATGGTGCCGACCGCCAGCAGCGCAAGGATACCGATACGCCGCCGGGAAGGCCGCGCGCCGGACGCGGCGGCGGCCGTCGTGTGATTATGGCTATAAGAGTTCATAGTCGTTTCCTGTCATAGGGTACAGCCGGATGTTGTTATTGTGTTTGCGACGTTGGGTTGTGAACCATTTGCTACATTACTAGGTGTACTGCATTGCTGACAAGCGTACAGCTGCATTTACAGCACCATAAAGTGCGTAACCGTTGCGCCGCTCGGTCAGTTCAAAGAAAAAGCGTCCGGCAGAAAACGGGCGGGTATATAGGTGCAGGAATTCACCGCCGCTTCCGTCACGATCGTAAAGAATTTGATGATTCTTCAGCAGGTTGACCTGAACATCCTCGCCAAAACGGGCCAACAGATCCTCATAGTAGTTCCCCGGGATCGGCAGCGCGTTGACCGCAACCGGAGCCAGGCTGGCGAGCGTGGAGGGTAAATCGTGGCAGGCAAACGCCGCGTGCTGTAAACCTGCTCCCTGATAACAGGCTACCGAACGGGCAATTTGCGTGGCGCGGCTCTGCGAAATATTGAGCGCGAGACGAATATCGCCCTGCGGACTGCGCACCGCCAGGCTGCGCACCAGCCCGTAAGGATCGGGCAGGGTCTGCTCATGTTCGAGCGTAAAGCCGAATACGGTGCGGAAAAAGATAATCCAGTTATCGCGGCTGTCCGCTTCCATGCCGAGTGCCAGGTGATCGATACCCCGATAATCGTTGCGCGGCGTGACGTCCGCGCGCAGATGAAAATCACGGGTGTAGATATCGTCCCCCATCTCAATCAGATAAATAAGGCTGCCGTCCGGGGCGCAAACCGCCGGGATGGGGCTTTCGTTCGGCCCGGCATCGCCCTGCCAGGTGGCGTAGCCTAAGGCGCGGGCGCGTTCCACGATCGCCGCGCTCTGGCTGACGCGCAGCGCCATGGCGCAGAGGGAAACCCCGTGACGCTGGTGAAAATGATCGGCCCAGCTATGCGGCTGGGCGTTAACCACCACCCTCGCCCCGCCGTTGCGCCAGAGGGCGACTCGTTTTGAGCGATGCGTCCCCTCTTCGGCAAAGCCGAGCTGCGTCAGCCTGTGTCCGAGTTCGCCCGCCTGCGCCGGCGTGGCGGCAAACTCGATAAACTCCAGCCCGGCGTAGAGGGGCAGTTCCGCAGGGGAAAACAGCGGCGCCCGGCTTTCCGGCAGCCGCTGACGGACCTGCTCTTCCAGCCACAGCAGCGAGCGATAGCCATCTTTCGCCGTCGCGCCGTTGGGCGATGCGCGGAAGCTGTCGTTAAAGATCTCCAGCGACCAGGGGCCGCAGTAGCCGCGGCGGGTAAGATCGCAGGCAAACTCCACCAGCGGCAGTTGCCCCTGGCCGGGAAAACAGCGGAAGTGACGGCTCCATTCGAGGATATCCATTTTCATCAGCGGCGCGTCGGCCATCTGTACAAAGGTGATTTTTTCCAGCGGCACGTCCGCCAGCTGCGCCAGCGTATCGCCGCGCGCCAGCACGTGGAAACTGTCGAGCACGATGCCCAGCGCCGGGCTATCGACGCTTTTGACCCGCGCCCACGCCTGATGCCAGCGGTTGACGTGGGTGCCCCAGGCCAGCGCCTCGTAGCCAATCGTGATGCGTTCCTGCTCCGCCAGCGCAGCAAGGGCGCGTAAGTCGGCGACCTGCAGCTCGACGTCGGCGGAACAGTCCGGCTGAACGTTGCTGCACAGCAGCAGGGTGTCGCAGCCCAGCTCGTGCATAAGCGCAAATTTGCGCCTGGCGCGTTCCATGTTGGCGGCAAACTGGGCGCGGCTGGCGCCTTCAAAATCACGAAATGGTTGAAAAAGCGTGATTTTTAGCCCTAAATCTGCCGCCAGGTGGCGGATATCGGCCGGCGTACCGGTATAATAGAGCAGATCGTTTTCGAAGATTTCGACGCCCTGATAGCCCGCCGCTGCGATGGCATGGAGCTTTTCGGGTAAGGTACCGGAGATCGAGACGGTGGCGATGGAACGCAACATAGAGTCCTCGGGTCATTAGCTGACTTAGTGACCTGAATATGTATCATTTGGTTCAAATGCGCCATGATTGGTTGCAAAATTGTGATCAATATGTGTATTTTTTGCATCTCAAGAAAAGGAGCCGTTATGTCCGTCGTTGCTCATGATGAAGCGCAGTCTCTGAAAGAGCGGATCTTCGCCGCCGCCATTACCGTTTTCGCCGAGCATGGACTGTCGGGCGCGCGGATGGAGCAAATCGCCACCGAAGCGCAGACTACCAAACGCATGGTGGTCTACTACTTCAAGACCAAAGAGCTGCTTTATCAGGCCGTGCTGCAGCACGTCTACGCGAGGATCCGCGAAACCGAGCAGCAGCTCGGGCTGGAAAACGTACCGCCGGTAGAGGCGCTGGTGCAGCTGGTGAAGTGGAGCGTGCGCTATCACGCCACGCACGCTGACTATATGCGGGTGATCTGTATGGAAAACATGCAGCGCGGAAAATGGCTGAAAAGTTCAGGTCAACTGAAACCGCTGAACCGCACCGCCCTGTCGATCCTGGAAGATATTCTTCAGCGCGGGCAGCAGCAAGGGGTGTTTCAGGCAGGGCTGGAAGCGCGCGATGTGCATCGATTGATCAGCAGCTTTAGCTTCTACCAGGTATCAAACTTTTATACGTTCAGCAGCCTCTACCTGGACGATCCGATGCCGGCTATTGATGATGAAGCGATGGTCGCCCACCACTGCGATATTGCCGTCAAGGCGGTTATTCGCTTTGTGATTTCCTGAAGCGCGCGGGAAGCGCCCGGCGGCGGCTAGTTTCCGGAAAGCGCATGGACCACCTTCTCCATCGCTTCCTGCGTCAGCGCGGAACGTTTGATTTTCGGGTTCGCCAGGGCGGTACGCACCACGCCGGCGATAACGATATGCTTTGGTTCCTGACCCAGGTCGCGCATCTCCAGCACGACTTTGCCCACTACGCGGCACATTTCCTGATACAGCGCCTCATCTTTGGCTGTGTTTCCCATTCTATTTCACTCTCAATTTTTCATTATCAATCAAATCATTATTGATATATTTCCTGAGTAAATCAAACCAGCTCCGCGTTTGCGCCTCAGAGACTGCTTTTCCCTGGCAAACTTGTGAATAAACCCGCGTTTCCGCCCTCTTTATCTTGTCAGGTGATGAAAAAATGTGTTGCGCATAAGCGTAGGATTAGTTTGCATTTTGTTAAGTATATAACTATAGAAATGAAACATGGTTTTCATTTTCTTTTTTGGATTTGGCAACGTATAATGCCCAACAAATTCTTATTGAATGGTTTCAGCGCATTGGATTGCATGACTAAACGCATAACACGTTGCCTCTTTTCATGGGCTGAACCGCCAGCACACATTCTTCTGCACGCTCTTTTGTTGTCACCTATCCTTAGAGCGTGGCATAGCAACTTTCGTAATACAGGTTTAACTCTGCGGCAGTGCGCCCACGGAGTCAGATTCCCCATCCCTATCCTTCACAACTTAAAGATTAAACTGTCATGAAAAAGACCAAAATTGTTTGCACCATCGGTCCGAAAACCGAATCCGAAGAGATGTTGACCAAAATGCTGGACGCTGGCATGAACGTTATGCGTCTGAACTTCTCTCACGGTGACTACGCGGAACACGGTCAGCGCATCCAGAACCTGCGCAATGTGATGAGTAAAACCGGTAAGAAAGCGGCAATCCTTCTGGATACCAAAGGTCCGGAAATCCGTACCATTAAGCTGGAAGGCGGCAACGACGTTTCTCTGAAAGCGGGCCAGACCTTTACCTTCACCACCGACAAATCCGTTGTCGGTAATAACGAAATCGTTGCGGTGACCTATGAAGGTTTCACCAGCGACCTGAGCGTCGGCAACACCGTACTGGTTGACGATGGTCTGATCGGTATGGAAGTCACCGCTATCGAAGGCAACAAAGTTGTTTGTAAAGTGCTGAACAACGGCGACCTTGGCGAGAACAAAGGCGTTAACCTGCCGGGCGTGTCTATCGCTCTGCCGGCGCTGGCCGAAAAAGACAAGCAGGACCTGATCTTTGGTTGCGAACAGGGCGTTGACTTTGTTGCGGCCTCCTTTATCCGTAAGCGTTCTGACGTTGTTGAAATCCGTGAACACCTGAAAGCCCACGGCGGCGAGAAGATCCAGATCATCTCCAAAATTGAAAACCAGGAAGGCCTGAACAACTTCGACGAGATCCTCGAAGCCTCTGACGGCATCATGGTTGCGCGTGGCGACCTGGGCGTTGAAATCCCGGTTGAAGAAGTGATCTTCGCGCAGAAGATGATGATCGAAAAATGTATCCGCGCACGTAAAGTCGTTATCACCGCGACCCAGATGCTGGATTCTATGATCAAAAACCCGCGTCCGACCCGTGCGGAAGCAGGCGACGTGGCTAACGCCATCCTCGACGGCACCGACGCAGTTATGCTGTCCGGCGAATCCGCAAAAGGTAAATACCCGCTGGAAGCGGTCACCATCATGGCGACCATCTGCGAGCGTACCGACCGCGTGATGACCAGCCGTCTTGAATACAACAACGACAACCGTAAGCTGCGCATCACCGAAGCGGTTTGCCGCGGTGCGGTTGAAACGGCTGAAAAACTGGAAGCGCCGCTGATCGTTGTGGCAACCCAGGGCGGTAAATCCGCGCGCGCCGTACGTAAATACTTCCCGGATGCCACCATCCTGGCGCTGACCACCAATGAAACGACCGCGCGTCAGCTGGTGCTGAGCAAAGGCGTTGTGGCGCAGCTGGTTGAAGATATCTCTTCTACCGATGCCTTCTATATCCAGGGTAAAGAGCTGGCGCTGCAGAGCGGCCTGGCGCGTAAAGGCGACGTGGTTGTTATGGTCTCCGGCGCGTTGGTCCCGAGCGGAACCACCAATACCGCTTCCGTGCACGTGCTGTAATAATTTACAGGTTAATTAGTATTTCCTTTAAAAGCGCCTCTTCGGGGCGCTTTTTTTTATTCTGGCACTAGCCGCTATTAATAAAAATGCAAATCGGAATTTACTATTTAATGCGAGATTATCTAAGATGAATCCGATGGAAGCGCCCTGTTTTCACTCGCCTTTTTAAAGTTACGTGATGATTTCGATGCTTCTTTGAGCGAACGATCAAAAATAAGTGCATTCAGGTAAAAAAATATTCTCATCACAAAAAAGTTTGTGTAATACTTGTAACGCTACATGGAGATTAACTCAATCTAGAGGGTATTAATAATGAATCGTACTAAACTGGTACTGGGCGCGGTAATCCTGGGTTCTACTCTGCTGGCTGGTTGCTCCAGCAATGCTAAAATCGATCAGCTGTCTTCTGACGTTCAGACTCTGAACGCTAAAGTTGACCAGCTGAGCAACGACGTGAACGCAATGCGTTCCGACGTTCAGGCTGCTAAAGATGACGCAGCTCGCGCTAACCAGCGTCTGGACAACGCAGCTACTAAATACCGCAAGTAATAGTATCTGTGTAATAAAAATGGCGCACATTGTGCGCCATTTTTTTTGCCTTACCTTTTCCCGCCTACTGCACCCTTTTCGCTTCATCTACCGGCGTATTATTCTGTACCGACAGACTCGACGCGGTGCTTCCGCTAGCCGATACCACCACCGGATATCCTGCCCGCCGGGTCAGCGCGCGTTTAAGCTGCGCCTCATCAACCGCTTTATCCCCCGAGAATTGATGAAACTCCGCCGGAAGCGTATAGGCCATGGTCTGCGCATTGCTGGCCTCATCCGGCGTCAACGGGCGATGAACTTCAACATAGCGCTTACCGTCCGGCTCCACGGCGAACTTGACCGGCTGGTTGATAATCCGTACCGGCGTCCCGCTTTTCACCTGATTGAATAAAGACTGGATATCCGCCGCGTTCATGCGCATACAGCCGGAGCTGACGCGCAGACCCACGCTGTCCGGCGCGCTGGTGCCATGAATCAGATATTCACCGTTACCGTATGCCAGGCGGAGCGCATAGCGGCCTAGCGGGTTATTCGGCCCTGCGGGCACGACCGGCGGCAGTTTAATCCCCTTCTCCAGCGAACGGGCGCGGATGCCCGCCGTCGGCGTCCAGGTGGGGTTCGGGATTTTCTGCCCTATGCGGGTCGTCATCTCCGGCGTCTCCAGCCCCTGCTGACCAATCCCCAGGGGATAGACCTGCACCTGATTGACGCCCGGCGGGAAGTAGTACAGACGCAGCTCGGCCAGGTTGACGACGATGCCCTCACGCGGCACGTCCGGCAGCAGCATCTGCGAAGGTATCAGCACCTGAGTACCCGGTTTAGGCTGCACCGGCGCAATGGTATCGTTCGCTTCAAGGATCAGCATCGCCGCCGTATCAAAACGACGGGCAATCGCCTGCAGGTTGCGGTCACCCTCCTGTACCGTCCAGAACTGGTTCTCACCAATCAGACGACTGTTGGCAGGAGGAAGGGGATAATCAACGGCCCAGGCGGCGTGGGACGCGCTGAGGGCGCTCAGAAGGGCAATGGTGATAAGAGAAGCGCGTTTCATACTGAGATTCCTTCTTTCGCTGATAAAACGCCAGGCCTGTTATGCACGACGGGAGGCGAGCCTCCCGTCGTGCATAACAGAATGAAATCTACTGTTTTATTCTAGCTAAGATTTGCTGCTTTCGCGCGAATTGCGCGGATCATGGCTTCCAGTCCTTGCGACCGCGAGGGGGTAAGGTGCTGCGTCAGGGCCATTTTTTCAAACCACGGACGCACGTCAAACGCGGTGATATCTTTGGCCGTCATCTGGTCATAGAGGATAAACACCACCGCGATAAGGCCTTTGACGATGGCCGCATCGCTGTCGCCGCGAAGCGCAATCGCGCCGCTCTGCTCCTGCGTCATCACGATCCACACCTGGCTCTGGCAGCCCTGAATGATGTTCTGCGCGGTGTGTTCCTCCGGGCTCAGCGGCGCCAGGCGCTGACCCAGTTCAATAATATAGAGATACTTCTCTTCCCAGTTTGCACAACGGCTAAAGTTGCGCAGCAGTTTGTCTCTGTCCGGTAACGCCGCCATAGTTGCTTCCTTTAGCTTAATAATTTGTGGATCCGCTGTAGCCCCGCTACCAGTCGGTCCACCTCCTCCGTCGTATTGTACATCGCCAGCGATGCCCGACACATGGCCGGCACGCCGTAGAACGCCATCAGCGGCATGGCGCAGTGGTGCCCGGTCCGCACCGCAATACCGTAGTTATCGAGGAAGCTGCCGACATCATAAGCATGATGTTTGCCGAGATTAAAGGCGATCGCTCCCAGGCGATCTTGCGGGCCGTAAAGGGTTAAATCCGCCACGTTCTCCAGCGCCTGCAGCGCGTAGCGCATCAGGGTCTGTTCATATTCCGCGATGTGCGTCAGCCCCAGCGCGCTGACGTAATCCAGCGCCGCGCCCAGCCCGATGATGCCGCCGGTATTCGGCGTTCCCGCCTCGAAGCGCCACGGCGCTTTTGCCCAGGTCGTGCCTTCCGTCAGGCTGACCGTGGCGATCATCGACCCGCCCCCTTCCCACGGCGCCATCTCCTGCAAAATGTCCTGCTTGACGTAGAGCACGCCGATGCCGGTGGGACCGTACAGCTTGTGGGCGGAGAAGGCGTAAAAGTCGCACTCCAGCGCCTGCACGTCCACCGGATGATGCATCACCGCCTGCGCGCCGTCCACCAGCACTTTGGCGCCGTGCTGATGGGCCAACGCCGTCAGAGCGGCGATGGGATTTTCGGTTCCCAGCACGTTCGATACCTGGGTAATGGCCAGCAGGCGGGTACGCTCGTCAAACAGGCCGGGGATTGCATCCAGCTGCAGCGTACCGTCCTGATTCAGCGGGATCACCCGCAGCTGCGCCCCCACTCTGGCGCACAGCATCTGCCACGGCACGATATTGGCGTGATGCTCCATCGCGCTGACGATGATGTTGTCGCCCGCGCCGACGTTGGCGTTTCCCCAGCTGTTCGCCACGAGGTTAATGCCTTCCGTGGTGCCGCGAACAAACACCAGTTCCTCCGCCGAGCGGGCGTTGAGGAACGTCGCCGCCCGCTGGCGCACCTGCTCCATGCTCGCCGTAGCTTCCGCGCTGAGGGTATGAATGCCGCGATGCACCGCCGCATAGCCGTGGCGGTAAAATTCCGCCTCGGCGTTAATCACCGCCTCCGGCTTCTGCGCGCTGGCGGCGCTGTCGAGGTAGGCCAGCGGCTGGCCATTAACCTCGCGATTGAGAAGCGGGAAATCCGCGCGCACGCGTTCCACAGAAAATGTCATGCCTTACCTCCCGGCAAACGCTGGCCAATACGCGCCAGTATCTGCTGCCTGAGCGCCTCATCGTCGATCGCTTCCGTGAGCTCCGCGGCAAAGGCGTAAAGAATCATCTGCTGCGCCGCCTGCTGCGTAATGCCGCGCGAGCGCAGATAAAACAGCTGTTCGTCATCAATACGCCCGATGGTCGCCCCGTGGCTGCACTTCACGTCGTCAGCGTAAATCTCCAGCTGCGGCTTGGTATCCACTTCGGATAAGCGGCCCAGCAGCAGGTTGTTGTTAGTCATCTGGCCGTCGGTTTTGATCGCATGCTGCGCGACGTTAATCAGGCCATTAAACACCGCCCGCCCTTTATCGTTGACGATGGTTTTATGCAGCTGGCGGCTGTTACAGTACCCGACCTGATGATCGAGCCAGGTGCGACTGTCGCAGACTTCGCCGTTGACCGGCATCGCCAGCGAGTTAATCCGCAGGGTGCTGTTTTCCCCCTTCAACTGCGTGCTGGTGTGGTGGCGCAGCACCGAACTACCGAGCAGAAAACTGCTGCTGAAAGCGGAGGCGTCGCGCCCGAGCGCCAGGTCGTTATGGGCAAAGTGGTAGCTTTGCGCGTTCTCAAACGCCAGCTTGATATGCTGCAGGTGGGCGTTATCCGCCACGGTCATCGTCAGCCTTGCGCCGGTAAAGTGGCGCTCATCGTTAAGGCTCAGATAGTGTTCGATGATGGTCGCCTGCGCGCCGCTCTCCAGCGCCAGATGGTGGCGATAGTGGGCGGTGTTCATTTCATCGCTCGCCAGCCCGCGCGTCAGGTGCATAATCAGCAGCGGTTTATCCGGGCGCTGGTTGCGCCTGACCCGAATATGGGTAACGGTGGTCGCCAGGCTTTCGGTCAAATGCAGAAACACTTCGGGCTGAACGGCGTCAGGCAGCTGCTGACGCTCGTTATCCACCTGCACTTCATAGCCGCTGGCGGCCAGATCGTCGCTCAGGCTCGCGCTAAACTGACCGTCGACAAACACCAGCCGCCATGCCTCTACCGTTAGCGCCAGTTCGTCGCGCCGGGCCGCCGTCAGCGTCTGCGGCTGAGCGGCGACAAAGGTCTGATTCAGTAGCGCGTCCAGCGGGGTATATTTCCAGTTTTCGTGTTTACGCGTTGGCAACCCCAGGCGCAGCAGCTGTTGCAGGTGCTGATGCGCCTGCGGGCTGCGCTGCCCGCTTTGGGACTCAAACAGATGGTGCCACTGCTGCAGCGCGTTACTGCTGTTCGGTAAGCCAGCCATAGCCCTGCTCCTCCAGTTGTTTGACCAGAGTAAAATCGCCGGATTTGACGATTCGCCCCTGGTACAGCACGTGGACGTAATCCGGCTTGATATAATCGAGAATGCGCTGATAGTGGGTGACGATAATAAAAGAGCGCTTGCCGTCGCGCAGGGAGTTGACGCCGTCAGAGACAATCTTCAGCGCGTCGATATCCAGCCCGGAATCGGACTCGTCCAGGATGCACAGCTCCGGTTCCAGCACCGCCATCTGCAGGATATCGTTGCGCTTTTTCTCGCCGCCGGAGAAGCCGACGTTAACCGAGCGGGTCAGCAGATCCTCCGGCATCTTCAGCAGCTTTATTTTGTCTTCCATCAGGTCCTGGAAGTCAAAACGGTCAAGCTGCTCCTGGCCACGATAGCTGCGCACGGCGTTGAGCGCGGTTTGCAGGAAAAACTGATTGCTGACGCCGGGAATTTCCACCGGATACTGGAAGGCCATGAAGATGCCTTCACCGGCGCGATCTTCAGGGGAGAGTTCCAGTAAATCTTTGCCTTTAAACGCCACGCTGCCGCCGGTCACTTCATAGTCTTCACGCCCGGCCAGCGTAGCGGAGAGCGTACTTTTCCCGGAGCCGTTCGGGCCCATAATGGCGTGCACTTCGCCGGGGCGAACCTCCAGATCCAGCCCGCGCAGGATCGCTTTGTCTTCAACGGCGACCTGCAAATTTTTTATACTTAACATCTTATTTCCTTTGTTATCAGCCGACGCTGTGTTCAAGGCTAATTGCCAGTAATTTTTGCGCTTCTACGGCAAACTCCAGCGGCAGCTCTGAGAAGACGTCTTTACAGAAACCGTTGACGATCATCGAAATCGCATCGTCTTCGCTGATTCCGCGCTGCAGGCAGTAGAACAGCTGATCTTCGCCGATACGGGAGGTGGTCGCTTCGTGCTCCAGCTGCGCGCTGTTGTTGCGGCATTCCACGTACGGGAAGGTATGCGCCCCGCTGTCCGGGCCAATCAGCATGGAGTCACACTGGGTGAAGTTGCGCGCGTTGGTCGCCGTCGGCATGATTTTGACCAGACCGCGATAGCTGTTCTGGCTGTGGCCGGCGGAAATGCCCTTCGAGATAATCGTCGAACGGGTGTTTTTGCCGATATGGATCATCTTGGTGCCGGTGTCCGCCTGCTGATGGCCGCTGGTCAGCGCCACCGAGAAGAACTCGCCGATGGAGTTATCCCCGCGCAGAATGCAGCTCGGATACTTCCAGGTGATCGCCGAGCCGGTTTCCGACTGGGTCCACGACATTTTGCTGTTCTCGCCTTCGCACAGGGCGCGCTTGGTGACGAAGTTGAGGATCCCGCCGGTATTGTTGTCGCCGGGGAACCAGTTTTGCACCGTGGAGTACTTCACCTCGGCGTCTTTATGAATAATCACCTCGACCACCGCCGCGTGCAGCTGGTAGCTATCGCGTACCGGCGCCGAACAGCCTTCGATATAGCTCACGTAGCTGCCTTCGTCGGCCACCAGAATGGTGCGTTCGAACTGGCCGGTTTTTTCCGCGTTGATGCGGAAATAGGTCGACAGCTCCATCGGGCAGCGTACGCCTTTGGGCACATAGATAAAGGTGCCGTCGGACGCCACCGCCGCGTTGAGGGCGGCAAAGAAGTTGTCGTTGCCCGGCACCACGGTGCCGAGGTATTTCTTCACCAGTTCCGGGTGATCGTGGATCGCTTCGCCGAAGGAACAGAAAATAATCCCCTGTTCCGCCAGCTTTTCGCGATAGGTGGTCGCCACCGAAACCGAGTCAAAAATGGCGTCGACGGCCACTTCTCGTCCTTCCCGCACCGGCACGCCGAGAAGGTTAAACGCCTCTTCGACTTCGCTGGTCAGAAACGCGCTGGACCCCGTTTGCTGCAGCGCGCCGGGCTCAGAGGCGCAGGCGTCATCGCAGTTGCCGCAGGAGGGGGCTGAATAATAGCTGTAATCCTGATAGTTCAGCTTGTCGTAGTGCGCCTTCAGCCAGTGCGGCTCTTCCATCGCCTGCCAGGCCTTAAACGCGTTCAGACGAAACTCCAGCATCCATTCTGGCTCATTGCGGCGCGCAGAAATCGCCCTGACCACCTCTTCATTTATGCCTTTCGCCAGCTCATCGGTCCGTAGCTGAGTGAAAAAGCCCTCTTTATAGTTGAGTGGCCCGCCGCTCCAGGTTTTGACATCGTCAGTTGCTTCAGTATTACGAGACATAGTTACTCCGCCTGAACGCCAAAACTTTCGCCGCAGCCGCATTCGTGCTGGGCTTTAGGGTTATGAAATTTGAAGATTTGATTTAAGCCTTCGCGAACGTAATCGAGCTCGGTGCCGTCGATAAACGGCATCGCCTGAAGCGGCGCCCACAGCTTCGCGCCATCGCGCTCAAATAACAGATCGTCTTTCGCCGGTTCAGCAATTAGCTCGAGAACGTAGCCAAAACCGGCGCAGCCGCTGGTTTTAACGCCAAGCCGCAGCCCCTGCATATCCGGCTGTTTGCGGACCAGATCGCGAATATGGGCGGCGGCGGCTGGGGTCATGGCCAGCCCACGCCAGCTAAAATCTTCGGGATTGAAAGTTCCTGCATGTGAATTCATCGCTCTACCTCATAGGTTGACGCCATCGGGCCATATCGCTATGTTAGTGATAATGATTATCACTTCAACCCATGCAGAGAAGGGGTATTTCCCCATTCAGTGCTTTTTATAAGCATAGACCCTGACAGAAGAGATATCGGAGATGGAATAAATTGTTCAATGCATTGATTAATAATGCATTTCAGTGACAGAAAGGTAGAAATTGCAGGAAAGTTAAAATATGCATCGGAAATACCTATTTTTGAGATAGCGAATTTGCGTTGCACAGAACCCGCCGTGAAGGGCAAAAGAGTCACAATCACGTCCTGCGGGTAAAAAGGAGAAATGGCGGACGTTATCTTTCCCGGTCATGAGGCAAAAAGACCGCGATAACCACGGAAATTAAAAGGGCAGCGCCATGGCGGCGATCAAGGCGCTACCGCGTATCGCTAAACGGATGCCCGTTTAATTGTACTGCAGCGTCATGACCACAACGGCACTGACGCTTCCGGGCGTCGCCCCGCCTGACACCGATTTTACCGAGGCCTGCATAGCCAGGGTTGCGGTTCTGTCAGCCGCGATATTGTGGGTGATGCTGGAACCCGTTCCCTTTAGCGCGCCGCTGCCCGCTTCACTCATCGCTACCGCCACGTTGGTTGCCGTACCGCTATTCAGATAATAGTCAGGACCGGCAAGCGGATCGGGAGTGCCGGTGAAGGAGGCCGTTACGCTGCGCGTTCCCGTCGGACAGTTGGTAAACAGTAAATTAAAGGCCACAGGGTCGGAGGATGACCCGGGCGTGGCCATGTTGGTTGCCTGAATATCGCCCAGATTGACATCGAGGTTGCTGTTTCCCCCATTGAATATACAGGGCGAGGCGACAATATTTCCCGTCACCCCCATCGTCACGCTGTCGGCAGAAAAAACGTTCCAGCACAGCAGCGTCAGAATAAGCAATTTTTTATGGCGTATTTTCATTTTTTCACCCGTTACTGGTACGTCAAATTAAGCGTGGCGGTCGCATTTGCCGAGCCGGACTCAACGGAAGTTAAGGTCTGATAATAACGGGCCGTCAGCGGCAGCGTTTCTTGCCCGCCCGATGACCGTTTTAATAACAGCGGGCTATTGATGGACAGCGGCGCGCCATTATATAAAAGCTGCACGCCGACGCCTTTTGCCGTCCCGGCGCTGCCCTGCCCCGTTAATGCCATTACGCTGGGGTTGGCGCTATCGGGATTTTGTACGCCGCTCAGCGAAACGGTGATATTGGTGCCGGCGCTGCAGCTTAACCCCAGATTTTGCGTATTCTGCGCGCCAGCGGGCGTGGTGCCTACCGTCGAGCCGAACGTTGAAGCGGGAATATCGCCAATGATGAAGTTCAACTGAGGCGTAGTGATACTGCAGGCCAGGGCGTTGATTGTCCCATCGGTCAGCGTTGCGGTCAGGCCATCACGGTAGACGCCGTCGCTGCCCTGGAGCGTCACCACCCCGATCGTTCCCGGCGTTAATGCGCCCGATGATACCTGCCCGGTCACCACCAGCTGTATGTTGCCGCCGTACCAGTCGACATAAGAGGTCTGTGCGTTATAGGAGAATGTATTACTTGGATTTTCAAAATAAGCGTTTGATGAAAAACGAATACCAATACCGCTAATATTAGTGTTGTAAACGTGATTACCGTAGCTGCTCAGCGTCGCATTATTATATCGCATGCTGAAACCCAGCATGAGTGGGTTAGTACAGCCGGAAAGGTAAGAGCCCGTATATGTCCCGCCCCCCGAAAAAATAACGGTCCCGACCGGCGCATCACGCGGTACGGTAATCGTTCCCACGGACAGAGTGGAGATCTGCGGGGTAATGGTGGTGCAGGTTCCGGCACGCGCGCTATTCCATCCGGCTATCAAGCCGAGCAAAATAACAGAGTAAATCAATCTCATGTTTAACGTTCCTGGTGGCAACTGGCGCTAACTTCTGTTATTCCAGCGTAGGTTGATTGTTTCGGCAGGCTGAAATCAGCACGGCACTGTTGGCTGGACTGGCGGCCCCACGTGACGAAGATCGCCCCCTGCTCGCGCATTCCGCTTAAAAAAACCTGGCCGCGATCGCCAACGATAAAGCTGCTCTTATTATCATCCGCAAGCGTCACCACCGCCCCGAACGGCACGAAGCGGTTATTGTCGGTTAAGGTCATCAGGACCCTGCGCCCCACTTTGGAAAGATAATCGGCGCGCACCACCGCGCCTCGCGTCGGGGTAACCGTGTCGGTGTTTATCTCCAGCTCTACATCCTCAGGCATATTTTGCGGATCGAGCGTCAGGTCGTTTTTTCGATAGACGGAAATATTGCTGACTACCGTATATCCCCGGTAGTCCGTGCGCGCGCCGGGTTGGTTGCGAATATTCACGCCGTGTGCGCCGGGGGCTTTTATCAGGGCATTGGTTTCACCGAGCGGTTGGGAAAGCGTGATGCCATCGGCGTGGGCGATAACGCCCCCCTGCAGACCATAATTAAGCCGCTCGCTGTTTTTGTCGTAGCTATACCCCGCCGTCACTTCGCCGTACGTCCCTTTATAGTCACCGTTCATATTGCCGGTGTAACCCACGCCATCCGTACCGTAACCCTGCTGGACGTTCCAGTTCAGCGAGTTGTTCTCCAGCGCGACCCCGTTCATGCCGATATTATGCGTCGTTCCACCATTCTTGCTGGCGTTCATGCCATAGCTGGCCCACGTTTGCGGGAGGAATTTATCCAACGGTACGCTGACGTTAAACGCCAGCAGCTGGTCGTGGGCGCTGTTATTCGCGCTGTCGTTTGACGTCGCGCTGCCATTTTTGCTGTATGTCCAGGTCAGGCCGTAGCTGATATTGCGCCAGTAGTTGTTGTATCCGACGCTCCACGAAGCCATCGACCTGGCGGAGTTCCAGTAATCTTCCCTCGCCGCGCTGAGGGTTAGCGAGCCCAGTTCGCGGCTCAGCGTCTGGCTCATCGTCAGCTCCGCGCGGTTACGCCTGCGGTCCTGCAGCGCGCTGCTGTCTCCATATGAATCCAGAACTTCCTGCATCCCGTAATAGCCGCTGGTGGAATAGCGGTATCCCGCAATGGAAAAGTTGGTCCCGGTATCGATGAAGTTTTTGCTGTATCGCGCTCGCCAGGATTGGCCGCGCGATTTATCCGTTTTATCCGGCGTTGACCAGGCCTGCGTGACATCCGTGGAGATAGCGCCTAACGCCCCCATATTTTTACCCACGCCGAATGCCAGCGACTGATATTTGCTTGACTCCTGCAGGCCGCCATAGAGGGTAAAGCCATGCTGCAGGCCATAAATTGCCGTTGCCTGCCCGAAAGGGGTTTTATCCACGCTGCTGTTATATGAACGATACTGCCCGCTGGTGATGGCGTATTTGAACCGGCCTTCCCGCTGCAGTACCGGCAGCGAGGCGTAGGGCAGCGTGAAGTGCTGTTCGCTGCCATCGGCTTCCTTAATCGTCACGTCGAGATCGCCTGCCCCGCCGGTAGGATACATATCCGTGATTTCAAAGGCGCCCGGCGCAACGTAGCTTTGGTAGATCTGGTAGCCGTTCTGGCGCACCACGACCTGCGCATTGGTTCGGGCGATGCCGCGTACTACGGGCGCATAGCCCTTAAGAGAATCCGGCAGCATGTCGTCATCGGATGCCAGCTGGCCGCCGCGAAACGGCATACTGTCGAACACGTCGGCAGGCGCGGAGCTGTCACCAACGGTAAGCTGGGCTTTCAGAGGAATAATGGCCCGCTGCGCGTAGGTATAAACGGTATCCCATTTATCCTGGCCGGAGGACTCCCGTGACCAGGTGGTATAGTTGCGAAAACGCCACGGCCCTATATTGATCCCCGGACGCAGGTTCGCATACTGGCTGTCGCTTCTGCCGCCCTGGCCCGTTTTCGCCCGAGTGTTCGCTCCGCTCAGGCTGTAATTGAGCAATGCCGCAGTAATCCCCTCATCCCACATTTCCGGCGGTACATAGCCCCTGGCCGGCAGGTCGATCGCCGCCTGGGGAATGCTGATAACCAGCCGCTGGGCGCCAAACTGAAAATCAGCGCTGGCTTGCGGAATAGCCTGGAGATTGGCGCAATCACTATTTTCTACCGACAGCTGGGGAAAAAGTTCGGTTTTCACTCCCCACTGTTTTAATTGTTCCACGCTCAGACAGGGCTGCAATACCTCATTACCGCCCCCGGTCTTTGCCATCGAAAAAGGAATATCCCGGGTGTCCATTAACTGGTCATCAAGAATAATATCCACATGGTATGTTCCCGGCGCCTGAGAGCCCGATTCAAAAGCCGATAAATCCGCTTTGCCCACGCCGGGATTATCCAGCTCTACCAGGGCCGTATTAAACGAATCACTGGCATACAGTTCCGGAGAGAAACCGCTCAACACTATGGCGATAAGCGTAGCAAGACGAGCAGGTCGCAACTTATTATTTTTTATTGTCATCGCAATTACCTATTTAACGCTGGGCTTGCCATTTGTTCAGGGATTACAAACTGGCTTGATGTGACGGACCGGGGCTGCCGTAGTCATTAATAACTTTAAATGTCAGGGCATTGCCGGAGGCCCCGTCCGGCAAGCGGAACCGGGTGGTCGAACCCGGCATGACGTAGGTCACCTGGGCAAGCATTTTTCCGCCCACGGTAATTTCATTGAAATTAATGACGTAAGGCGTTGGGTTATTAACCTGAAGTTCATTGCCGCTTCTTTGCCAGGTGAGTTTATTTGCCTGTTCCTCCGGCGTTGAGGCGCGAAGCGTAACGGGACGATAAATCAGCTTGATACGCGTTTTTACGGCAATTTGCAGGGAGTTCATCTGCTTTGATGCCGAGGGAATCGCTTTAATATTTATCCAGAATAAACTTTCTTTGGCCTGAGGCAGTGAACCTGTCGCGACAATTCGCTCAATATTTTTTTGTCCGCTGTCGAGGCGATACATCGGCGGTGTAATAATAAAAGGCGCTTTACCAGAACCACCTTCCTGCTCATCTATCCATGACTGAATTAAATAAGGCGTCGCATCAGGATTATTAACGCTGATTGACGCTTCTTTTTTTGCACCATCGAAAATGATCCGCGTGCCGCCAATAATTACCCCGGCAGTGGCGGTTGCCTGCACCAGCGTTAACATTGTTATCGCCAGGCCAATTGTTCTGATAAAACGCATTTAATACCTCTTAAAACAAAGGGGCCGGGCCGGCCCCCTACTGATTACTGCAGAAACTTAGTTGTAAACCACTGAGAAGTTCGCGACCGAGTTAGCTGGGCCGGCAACCACCGTCGCAGTGGTCGACACATACTGAGCATAGAAATTCAGCGTATTATCAGCGGTGCTGGTGAGCGGGTAGGAGTAACCGTTGCTGCCGTGCAGAGGCAGATCGGCTTTATCCGCCGTCATCAGATTAATCGCGACACCGGAGGCTGCGCCAGCGACCGACGAGTCAATAGCCAGCAGGCTGGAGTTACTTAAATCAGGCGTGCCATCAAAGCGGACTTTGGCATTGTTAACCGTCACCGGACAGTTCTTCAAAATAATATCGAATTTCGTCGCGGCGGTTCTCGAACCGGCTACCGGAAATTCAGTTTTATAATAATCGCCCAAAACAACCACCTGGTCCTTTGACGCGACATCGATGTCGCAGGCGGCATCCAAAATATTGCCATTAAAATTAACGGTACCCGTTGCTGCGAAAGCCTGAGTCATTGATAATGCAGAACCTGCTGCAAGTATCGCAATAACAATTTTCTTTTTCATAACGACACATCCTGTTTTACTTTATTTACATTCAGGCAAAATATTTAATAAACGCATTTTGCCATTGCTTTAATATATTGCCGGGAAACAGTGGTATATATCACACCACTATTTCATTTTATTAAAACCGGATTACCCCTGCCGACGAGACAAAATTTATACAACATTTTTTCAGCGCACAATCTATTTCGCGGTCTAAATGTAGACTCGAAATTAACAAAAATAAAACATTCAAATTAAGAAATTACTTAATCACACTGACCCCGGTCTACTTTTGGACTGGCGAGACAAAATCAATAAAATCAATTAATTATAACCATAATCCACCCAAGTCTATTATTAGACCCGGCGCCAATATTCCCTGAGATGCTGTTTTTTAAGATAATTCCCAACATCGATCAAAAAACGATCGCATAAGTTAGTGAGGTATCTTATGAACACGAGAATTATTCCTGAATTCGGCAACGAACCAGCGGAAGTACTTGAGATAAAACCCTTTAAGCACATTGAGAAATTAATTGATAATGTCCTGCCGTACGCCGAGAGACGAATAGTCTCGAAAGGGGAGATCGTCCATTATTACGATAATAACGTTCGTCAGTGTTTTTTACTTATCCAGGGCAGCGTCGCGCTGCATCGTCGCGGAGACGGGATTGTTTTAAATTCTGAGTCATCGCCATTTCTTCTCGGCGTGTGTAGCCAGTTTTCCTCTGAACGACTTTACGTCAGGGTACTGGAAACATCGGAAATTGCGGCCGTTTCGCTGGAAACGTTTAATCGCGTAGTGGCGCAACAGAACTTATGGGAGCATTTTTCAAAGCTGCTGATCTATACCGCATCGCGGGTTTATGAGCACTGCGCGCAAATATCGCAAATGTCAGCCTATGACATCATTCGTTTTCAACTTGTTGAATTAATGCAAGAGCCCGAAGCTATCCGGCAAAGTATCACCGCGGCGGCCTATATCAAAAGTCGAACCTATCTTTCCCGCAGCGGCGTTATGCGCATCCTCGCAGAGCTACGAACGGGTAAATACATTACCATGGAGCGCGGAGTGCTGATTGACATCCACCACCTGCCGCGAAAGTATTGATTGTTCATGTATCTTCGGAGTGGCAAGAGATACGCGCGAGGTTATAATAAGTCCGATCTCCTTCAGGATTTTCTGACTATGCCATCTGCAAATCAACCCTTCCGCGGCTCCCCTTACGCACAGGAATTTATTTCTCATTTGCAGCCCTACTGCACGACGTACCGAACGGGCCGCGGCGAGCAGTTTGATCTTCAGGTTAACGGTCAGGGGATGTGTTATCTCCTTCTGGAGGGGACGATAGCGATATACCGAAGAAGTGACAATATGATGCTTTCCACGGCGCTCAGTCCCGCCCTTTTCGGCCTCGCTAACCTGACGGACATTTACTTTGATGACTATTTTAAAACCGTCACGCCGTGCCAGATTGGCGTACTCACAACCCGTCGCGTCGAGGAAATCATTAGAGAGAAGGCGCTATGGGGACTGCTCTCTAAACAGCTGATGTTTGTCTATAACCGCCTCTATCATAACGTTATGCCCCAGGGCACGCCAACGGCGTACGAGATGATTCGCCAGCAGCTGATCAAGCTCATGGAGGAAGAGGAGGGTTATCGCTACAGCGTGACGGCTGAAAGATATATCAGAGAGAAAACCCGGCTTTCCCGCAGCGGCGTAATGCGCATTCTGGCGGCGCTGAAAACCGGTGGTTTTATCGAAATGGAAGAGGGGAAACTCATAAAAATCAACAAACTTCCTGCTAAGTACTGATTATGCGGATTGGGCTTTCTGCCCTCTCGCGATCCGGCCTGCGCGCCGAAATGCATTCATGCAACAAATTCTATTCGTTTTCATTATAAGTATTGTCATTTCACAGAAATAAAGATTTATTCACTGCTGACTGGCTCATGTAGAATGCGCTGCTAAATTTCCTTCATCTTTTACGCAATGTCGCCCTGGCGACCGTTCGGGAACCTGTGTAGTACTGAATTATGGATATAGAAACAGATGTCATGTCGATGTGTATGGTCGTGTTGTTAATTATTAGCGTGTTGCTCGATTAACCTCTTCCCCCCCGTAAAATCAGTACGACTCGCCGTCGCCGGACAGGCCAGTCTATTCGCTACGAACCCGATCCAAATCGAAATCGTACCGTTCCCCCGCGCGGCCTGACCTGCCGGCGTATTCCGGGATAAGCGTTCAGAGAGGGGATATTGCCCTGTCGGGCATGGTGCAAATATTAAAAAGGCTGCCAACGATGGTGGCAGCCTCTTCACTTTATGGCGTTACTGATACGAAGAGCGAATTAGCTCCTGATCTTCCTGTAGATAAACAGGACAACCAGCGCACCAATCACCGCCACGACAAAGCTGCCGAAATTAAAACCATCTACACGGCCAAAGCCGAAGAAAGTACTAATCCAACCCCCGACAACTGCACCGATGACACCCAGAATTACGGTAACGATAAATCCGCCGCCGTCTTTCCCCGGCATAATCCACTTGGCTAAAATACCGGCAATAAGCCCAAAAATGATCCATGAAATGATACCCATAGCTAACTCCGTCCTCTTGTTACCTTGTAAATATCTGGTATAGAAAGATTAGCATAAATATTAATGATGTTTCATAAAATTATATTTAGCATACATAGACTTGTCAGCACGGGGATAATGGTCTACGCCCTGAACGCGTACCGGGCAAATAATCAGCAAGCGGAAGTATCGCATCGTGAATAATTAAAACCTCGGGAGAGGCAGCAATAAGCCAGGATTTTTCTTATTAAAAGTGAAACTGGAAGCGGAATACAAAAGCAGCAAGGGGGACATTTCCCCCTTGCTAACTTAGATGACTGCGGTTGTCAGCCGCGACGAACAGCAAAGGCGCCCTTGTTCATCAGAGATGTCGATTTGCCACACCTGATGACGGGAGCCGACGTGCAGCGCGCGGCACACGCCGCGAACCCTTCCGCTGCGAACCGAACGGATATGGTTAGCATTGACCTCCAGCCCCACCACCTTCTGCTCGCCTTCGCTGCACAGATAGCCGGCCACCGAGCCTAAAGTTTCCGCTAATACCACCGACGCGCCGCCGTGCAGCAGCCCAAACGGCTGATGGGTGCGGCTATCTACCGGCATGGTGGCCTCGATGGCGTCATCGGTAAGGGCCTCGAAGCGAATATCCAGCAGGCCGACCATATTCCCGTCGCCCATGGCGTTCAGCTGTTCCAGGGTGCTCTGACGTTTCCAAATCATCCCATAATCTCCAGTAGCGCCTGCAGCGGATGGCGTACGCCGCTGCCTTCAATACGCTTCACCTGGCTACGACAGGAGTAGCCGGTGACCAGACAACGATTACGCGGCAGGCGCTGCATCGCCTGCTGCCAGGAGAGCGCGTAGATAGCCAGCGAGTTGGCGTGGTTCTTCACTTCATGACCGTAGGTACCGGCCATGCCGCAGCAGCCCACGTTAACGTTTTCCAGCTTCGCGCCAAAACGCGCGAAGATATCCGCCCACTGTTTGGTGGAAGCGGGAAGCGCCGTGACCTCGGTACAGTGGCCAAACAGATACCACGACTCGCCGCCCTGCTCCTGCGCAGCGGTTGCCGACAGCGCCTGCGGCAGCCACTCATGCACCAGCATCACGCGGAAATCGCCGCGCTTGTCGCCGAGCACCTGGTTGTATTCATCGCGATAGCAGAGCACCAGCGCCGGATCGACCCCCACCATCGGCATGCCGAGCTGGGCCACCCGGTTCAGGAAATCGGCGGTTTTCTGCGCGGTGCGCGCGAATCGCGTCAGGAAGCCCTTAATATGCTGGGCTTTACCGTTTGGCGAAAACGGCAGCAGCACCGGCTGGTAGCCTAGCTTTTCGACCAGTTGAACAAAATCGGCAACCACCTGCGCATCGTAATAGCTGGTAAACGGATCCTGAACCACCAGCACCCTTTTCGCTTTCTGCTCTGCGCTCAGCGCTTCCAGCTGCTCCAGCGTGGTATTTGCCGAACGATGGCCGACCATCTGCTGCTTCAGCGACGGGACGGAGAGCAGCGGGAGATCGACCATACCGATATGCTTTTCCGATAGCTTGCGCATCCACGGCTGATTAATAAAGAAGTTGAACGTCTTCGGCGCATGCGCCATCAGCGGCGCGTAGGATTCGACCGCCGCCACTAGATGATCGCGGACCGGCCGCAGGTAGCGGCTGTGGTAAAGCTGGAGGAAACGCGACCGGAACTCCGGAACGTCGATCTTAATCGGGCACTGGGTCGAGCAGGCTTTACAGGCCAGACAGCCGGACATCGCCTCCTTGACCTCATGCGAGAAATCGTACTCTCCCTTACGCGCGTGCCAGCTATTGCGGGTGCGCTCCACCAGGGTACGCAGGCTGGCGCGTTTTTCCGGCAGATCTTTTTCCAGCTGATTGGGGTCGACGCCGCGATCCGCCAGCAGGCGCAGCCATTCTCGCACCAGCGTGGCCCGCCCCTTCGGCGAGTGAATACGGTGGTTGCTGACCTTCATCGACGGACACATCGGGCTTTTGGCATCAAAGTTGAAGCACAGACCGTTGCCATTACACTCCATCGCGCCGCGCCACGAGCTGCGCACGGCAATGGGGATCTGCCGATCGAAGGTCCCGCGCTTAACCGCATCCACCTTCATCATCGGCGCATCCACGCCTTCCGGCGGGCATATTTTACCGGGGTTCAGACGGTTATCCGGGTCAAACGCGGCTTTAATCTTGCGCAGCTCGCCAAACAGTTCTGCCCCAAAGAACGCCGGGCTATATTCGGCGCGGAAGCCTTTCCCGTGTTCCCCCCACAGAAGGCCGCCATACTTGGCGGTTAAGGCTACGACGTCATCGGAGATGCGCTTCATCAGCATCTCTTGCTGCGGATCGCACATATCCAGCGCCGGCCGCACGTGCAGCACGCCGGCATCCACATGGCCAAACATGCCGTAGCTCAGGCCATGACCGTCAAGCAGCGCGCGAAATTCCACAATATAGTCGGCCAGATGCTCCGGCGGCACGCAGGTATCTTCGGCAAAGGGTATCGGTTTAGCGGCCCCTTTGGCATTCCCCAGCAGGCCGACGGCTTTTTTCCGCATCGCGTAGATGCGCTCAACGCCGTCCAGATCGTGGCAAACCTGCCAGCCGATAACGCCCGCTTCGCCGCGCGCCATCAGCTCATCCAGGCGCTGGCACAGGGTTGTCACCTGGCCGTCGATCAGTTCGGCGTCATCACCGGCGAACTCAACGATATTCAGCCCCAGCATCTCTTTATCCGCAACGTCGGTAATGAGCTCGCTGACCGAATGCCAGACAATATCTTCCCGCGCCAGATTAAGCACTTTTGAGTCGACGGTCTCGACCGACAGCGCCTTCGCTTCGACCATAAACGGCGCGTTGCGCAGCGCGGAGTTAAAGGAATCGTACTTAACGTTAACCAGGCGGCGTACTTTCGGTAAGCGGGTAATATCCAGCCGCGCTTCGGTAATAAACGCCAGCGTCCCTTCTGAACCGGTCAGTATGCGGGTCAGATCGAATTCGCTCATCTCGTCATTAAAGACGTGGCGTAAATCGTAGCCCGTCAGGAAGCGGTTAAGTTTGGGGAATTTATCGATAACCAGCTGCCGCTGCGCTTTGCAGCGCTGATAGACCGTGCGGTAAATACGCCCGATCGCCGACTGTTCTGCGCCCAGCGTTTCCGCCAGCGCCGCCGGAATCGGCTGCGTATCCAGAATGTCGCCGCCGATCAGCACCGAGCGCACGCCGAGCACGTGATCGGAGGTTTTCCCGTAGACCAGCGAGCCCTGCCCGGAAGCATCGGTGTTGATCATCCCGCCAAGCGTGGCGCGGTTGCTGGTCGACAGTTCCGGCGCAAAAAAGTAGCCGTACGGTTTAAGGAACTGATTGAGCTGATCTTTAATGACCCCGGCTTCCACCCGCACCCACCCTTCTTCGGGGTTGATTTCAATAATGCGGTTCATATAGCGGGACATATCGACGATGATCCCGGCGTTGAGCGCCTGACCGTTGGTGCCGGTACCGCCCCCGCGCGGGGTAAAGATCAGTGATTTAAAACGTTCTTCCGCCGCCAGTCTTGCCAGCAGAGCGACGTCTGCCGTGGAGCGGGGGAATAAAATCGCATCCGGCAACAGTTGATATACACTGTTATCAGTCGCCATCGTTAGCCTGTCGGCGTAGCTGGTGGCGGTATCGCCGGTAAAACCTTGTTGCTCCAGTACCTGCAAAAAATTCAGCACCAGCTGAACGACACCTGGCGCTTGAGAAATCTGTGGGATCATGACGCTCGACCCTGCCTGACTATGTTGTGTTGTAAGTGATTAAACGTTTGCGTAGTGCACACAACTTTTTATCACATTTTTTTCATATGCGCCCGCCAGAATTAAGGGCAAAATCAGGCGCGCGAAGATATTGATATTATTATCAGTACATGGAATTACGCTGCGTCAGCCTTGTGACGCGACTGCAAAGGTAAAACTTTATCATGATTAACCCCAATCAGCCCCGGGACATACCGCAAGTTCTGCTGTCGGTGCTGTTTTTGTCCCTGATTATTATTTCCTGCCTGTGGGTCGTTCAGCCATTTATCCTGTCATTTGCCTGGGCCGGTACCGTGGTTATCGCCACCTGGCCGGTGCTTTTGCGCCTGCAGCGCCTGCTGTTCGGCAAGCGCGCGCTGGCGGTGCTGGTGATGACGCTGCTGCTCTTTTTACTGTTCGTTATCCCTATTGCGCTGCTGGTCAACAGCCTGGTGGATAACAGCACGCCATTAATAAAAGTGATTACCAGCGGTAACTTTACGCCGCCGGATCTGGCGTGGCTAAATAGCGTTCCGCTGATTGGCGATAAGCTGTATACCGGCTGGCACAATTTACTGGAGATGGGGGGAACGGCGATTATGGTCAAAATTCGCCCCTATCTCGGCACCACCACCACATGGTTTGTTGGCCAGGCGGCGCACATCGGCAAGCTGCTGGTCTACTGCGGACTCATGCTGCTGTTTAGCGCCCTGCTGTACTGGCGAGGCGAACAGGTTGCGTATGGGTTCCGCCACTTTGCCACCCGTCTGGCGGCCAAACGCGGCGATGCGGCGGTGATCCTCGCCGGCCAGGCGATTCGCGCCGTGGCGCTGGGGGTGGTCGTCACCGCCCTGGCCCAGGCGGTGCTTGGCGGTATTGGCCTTGCGGTCAGCGGCGTGCCTTACGCCGCGCTGCTCACCGTGGTGATGATCTTTACCTGCCTTGTGCAGCTGGGTCCTTTGCTGGTTCTGGTACCGTCAATTATCTGGCTGTACTGGAGCGGTGATACCACATGGGGCACCATACTGCTGGTCTGGAGCTGCGTTGTCGGCACCATGGATAACTTTATCCGTCCGCTGTTGATTCGTATGGGCGCCGACCTGCCGATGATTCTGATCCTTTCCGGCGTTATCGGCGGCCTGGTGGCGTTCGGCATGATTGGGCTGTTTATCGGTCCGGTGCTGCTGGCGGTCTCCTGGCGACTGTACGATGCGTGGGTTAACGAAGCGCCGCCGCCGCCGAAGGACCCCGACCTGGTGCTTGAGGAGCTGAGCGAGCTCAATACCCGAGCCGCTCAGGATAAGTAAGTGAAAAGGCGGGGAAACCCGCCTTTTGCCCCTCTGTCCCTATCAATGTCGGGCACGACAGCCTTAAAGCTTAAGAAATCCTAATCTATCTTTCACGTCATTCCACCACCCGCTGCCTGCTAACCGCATTTGCTTCGCAGATTCTTTACCTTAATTTAACTATTGAGAGGAATCCGATCGACGCAAAAAGCCTCAGTGCCTAGTATTAGCTCACGGTTATAAATCAACGCATTGATTTATAAGCATGGAAATCCCCTGAGTGAAACAACGAATTGCTGTGTGTAGTCTTTGCCCATCTCCCACGATGGGCTTTTTTTTGTCCGTTTTCAGTTCCCCAAAAACAAAAAATCCCCGCCACTGCTGAGCTGACGGGGAGTATCCAGTTGCCTGTTTTAGCGAGAACTTACTTATTCAGCTCCGCCAGGCCGAGCCAGGTTTGCACGACCGTGTCCGGGTTCAGGGAAAGGCTATCGATCCCCTCTTCCATCAGCCAGGCGGCAAAATCTTCATGGTCAGACGGACCCTGTCCGCAGATACCGACGTACTTGCCCTGCTTCTTCGCCGCGCGGATGGCCATCGACAGCAGCGCTTTCACCGCGTCGTTACGCTCATCGAACAGCTCGGAGACCACGCCGGAGTCGCGATCCAGCCCCAGCGCCAGCTGCGTCATGTCGTTAGAACCAATAGAGAAGCCGTCGAAGTATTCGAGGAACTGTTCAGCCAGCAGCGCATTCGATGGGATTTCACACATCATAATCAGCTTCAGGCCGTTTTCGCCGCGCTTGAGGCCCTGGCGTTCCAGCTCTTCAACCACCGCTTTTGCCTGCGCGACGGTCCGGACAAACGGCACCATGATTTCGACGTTGGTCAGGCCCATGTCGTTACGCACCCGCTTAACCGCTTCACACTCCAGCGCGAAGCAGTCGCGGAAGCTTTCTGACACATAGCGGCCGGCCCCGCGGAAGCCCAGCATCGGGTTCTCTTCTTCCGGCTCGTAACGTTCGCCGCCGACCAGGTTGGCGTATTCGTTAGACTTAAAGTCGGAAAGACGCACAATCACCCGTTTCGGGAAAAATGCCGCGCCAAGGGTGGAGATCCCTTCGGTCAGGCGACCGACGTAGAACTCTTTCGGCGAGTCGTAGCCTTTCATCAGCTCGCGGATTTCATTCTGCAGCCCCGGCTCCTGATCGTCGAACTCCAGCAGCGCGCGCGGGTGGACGCCAATCATACGGTTGATAATGAACTCCAGACGCGCCAGGCCCACGCCTTCGTTCGGCAGGCAGGCAAAGTCGAAGGCGCGGTCCGGGTTACCGACGTTCATCATGATCTTCAGCGGCAGATCCGGCATATCGCCAACGGTGGAGCTCTTGACGCTGAAGTCGAGGATTTCGGCATACACGTAGCCGGTATCGCCCTCGGCGCAGGAGACGGTCACATTCTGGTTTTCCTGGATGCGATCGGTGGCGTTACCGCAGCCCACTACCGCCGGGATCCCCAGCTCACGCGCGATAATCGCCGCATGACAGGTACGCCCGCCGCGGTTGGTGACGATCGCCGCCGCCTTTTTCATGATCGGCTCCCAGTCCGGGTCGGTCATGTCGGTCACCAGCACGTCGCCGGGCTCGATGCGGTTCATTTCGCTGATATCGTGAATGACCTTCACCGGACCCGCGCCGATACGATGGCCGATCGCGCGCCCTTCCGAAATAATCTGTCCTTGCGCATGGAGGGTATAGCGCTCCATCACCTGGCCGCGGGAACGGACGGTCTCCGGACGCGCCTGCACGATAAACAGCTTACCGGTATGCCCGTCTTTCGCCCATTCGATATCCATCGGACGGTTGTAGTGCTTCTCGATTTGAACCGCTTGCTGCGCCAGCTCCTGCACTTCCGCATCGGTTAACGAGAAGACGTCGCGCTGCGCCTGCGGCACGTCTTCGATACGCACCTGCTTGCCGTGCTCCTGGGTAGGGGCGTAAACCATGCGGATCTTTTTCGACCCCATGGTGCGGCGTACGATTGCCGGCCGGCCCGCTTCCAGCGTGGGTTTATGGACGTAGAACTCATCGGGGTTCACCGCCCCCTGCACCACCATCTCGCCGAGCCCCCAGGCGGAGGTGATAAACACCACCTGATCAAAACCGGATTCGGTATCGATGGAGAACATCACGCCGGACGAGGCCAGATCGGAGCGCACCATCCTCTGCACCCCGGCGGAGAGCGCCACCCCGCGGTGATCGTATCCCTGATGCACGCGGTAGGAAATGGCGCGATCGTTAAACAGCGAAGCAAACACGTGCTTCACCGCGACGAGCACGGCGTCAAAGCCCTGCACGTTAAGGAATGTCTCCTGCTGACCGGCGAAGGAGGCGTCCGGCATATCTTCCGCCGTCGCGGAGGAGCGCACGGCAAAGGAGGCCTCAGCGTCATCGGCGGACAGCTGGGTATAGGCATCGCGAATCGCATTTTCCAGTTCGCTCTGGAACGGCGTATCAATGATCCACTGACGGATCTGTGCGCCCGCTTTCGCTAATGCGGAAACGTCGTCAATGTCGGTTTCATCCAGCAGTTCATAAATGCGCTGGTTAACACCGCTTTGGTCCAAAAACTGATTAAAGGCATCAGCGGTGGTGGCAAACCCGTTCGGTACGGACACGCCCATACCCGACAGATTTGTAATCATTTCACCAAGGGAGGCATTTTTGCCCCCAACCCTGTCTACATCATTCATGCCGAGTTGGTTATACCAAAGCACCAGCGGTGACGAGCCATTGTTGGACATCGAGACAATCCTTTTGTGATTTAATACCAGTGATAAATAATTCACGATCGACTACGAGATTTATCCTGACATATTTATCCAGCTGAAAGAAACGGTGAATCGTTCAAGCAAATTATTTTTTCGTTTTTAGGATTCTTTGCCAGATATAGCTAAGCTAATGATTCTTCAGAAATCTGATGAAATTTGATACAAAAGATACGCAGTTGCGAAAAATGAACTCACCTTTTCATTAAAAATAAAAATAGCGTTTCATTTTTTAAATATGAGACAAAGCCTGGAGCGTTATGCTTAAATTTAATATCAGCTTTCAGACAATTAAACTCATTATACCGGATGGTCAAAATGGAAAGTGCTGTAGATCGCCACGTATTTTATATTTCCGACGGTACCGCTATTACGGCGGAAGTTCTGGGTCATGCGGTCATGTCGCAATTCCCGGTCGCCACCAGCAGCGTAACCCTGCCGTTTGTCGAAAATATTAGCCGCGCGCGCGCCGTGAAGGAGCAAATCGACGCGATTTTCCAGCAGACCGGCATTAGACCGCTGGTGTTCTACTCCATCGTGCTGCCGGAAATCCGCGACATCATCCTACAAAGCGAAGGCTTTTGTCAGGATATCGTCCAGGCGCTGGTGGCCCCCCTGCAGCAGGAGCTGCGCCTCGATCCGACGCCAATCGCTCACCGCACCCACGGCCTGACGCCCGGTAACCTGAACAAATACGACGCGCGTATCGCCGCTATCGACTACACCCTTGCCCACGATGACGGAATTTCTCTGCGTAATCTCGATCAGGCCCAGGTGATCCTCCTCGGCGTTTCGCGCTGCGGGAAAACCCCCACCAGCCTGTATCTGGCGATGCAGTACGGTATCCGCGCCGCTAACTACCCGTTTATCGCCGATGATATGGACAACCTGATTCTTCCGGCTTCGCTTAAGCCGCTACAGCACAAACTCTTCGGCTTAACGATCAATCCGGAGCGCCTGGCGGCCATCCGCGAAGAGCGGCGGGAAAACAGCCGCTATGCTTCCATGCGCCAGTGCCGGATGGAAGTGACCGAAGTCGAGGCGCTTTACCGCAAAAACAAGATACCTTGCCTGAACAGTACCAACTATTCCGTGGAAGAGATCGCTACCAAAATCATGGATATTATGGGGTTAAGCCGCAGAATGTACTAACACACTAGTACATTATTAAAAATTTGTTTATGCTATCACCTGAGCCCTATACAGGATCATGCCCTGCTCTTGCAATAAGCGGGGATTGGTTTATCGTGATGCGCATCACTTCCCGGCATTTTCGCCGCGGAAGAAACAGATTTTGAGACCCCAATGAATAAAACAGACGAATTGCGTACCGCGCGCATTGAAAGCCTGGTAACGCCTGCGGAACTGGCTCAGCGGCATCCAGTGTCTGCCGACGTTGCCGCACACGTTTCCGCCTCACGCCGCCGAATCGAGAAAATCCTCAACGGTGAAGATCGCCGCCTGCTGGTGGTGATCGGTCCCTGTTCCATTCACGATATTGATGCGGCGATGGAGTATGCGCGCCGCCTGCAGGGTATGCGCGAACGTTACCAGCCGCAGCTGGAAATCGTGATGCGTACCTATTTTGAGAAGCCGCGTACGGTGGTTGGCTGGAAGGGGCTGATCTCCGACCCCGACCTGAACGGCAGCTATCGGGTGAATCACGGCCTTGAGCTGGCGCGTAGCCTGCTGCTGCAGGTCAATGAACTGGGCGTGCCGACCGCCACCGAGTTTCTCGATATGGTGACCGGGCAGTTTATTGCCGACCTGATCAGCTGGGGCGCTATCGGCGCGCGTACGACCGAGAGCCAGATCCACCGCGAAATGGCCTCGGCGCTCTCGTGCCCGGTAGGCTTTAAGAACGGTACCGATGGCAATACCCGTATCGCCGTTGATGCGATCCGCGCTTCCCGCGCCAGCCATATGTTCCTGTCGCCGGATAAGCAGGGACAGATGACCATCTACCAGACCAGCGGCAATCCGTACGGCCATATCATTATGCGCGGCGGTAAAAAGCCGAATTACCACGCCGCCGATATCGCCGCCGCCGGGGAAGCGCTGGCGGAGTTCGACCTGCCGGAACAGCTGGTGGTGGATTTTAGCCACGGCAATTGCCAGAAACAGCACCGCCGTCAGCTGGACGTTTGCGCCGACATCTGCCAGCAGATCCGCGCCGGCTCGACCGCCATCGCCGGGATCATGGCCGAGAGTTTCCTTCAGGAAGGCACGCAGAAGGTCGTCGCGGGCCAGCCGCTGACCTGGGGACAATCGATTACCGATCCCTGCCTGAGCTGGGACGATAGCGAACGGCTGCTGGATGAATTAGCCGCCGCCACCGCCACCCGCCTGTAGTTCCCCTCCCCACCGTACGCGCGGTGGGGAGCGATTTTCCGCCATCGACCGGCCCGACACCTGCTAAATCTGGTATTCCGCTAAATAAAGCTTGCGTGAAAAACAACATTATTGATAATGATTATCATTGTTACCTTGATTTTTATTTTTAGTGCTATGACGCGTATGGATAACACTGCCACAGCAGAAAAAACAACAGACAATGCCCCGTATCCGGTGCCGACGGACAAAGAGATAAGCAGCCGGACATTATTAGGCAGCGAGGGACGGGTGGTGATTGAACATCGCGGTCAGCGCTACCTGCTGCGTCAGACCCATTCGGGTAAGCTGATCCTGACCAAATAATTATCCCCGCCGATAAAGGCAGGGATAACGATCGCTAGCTGGAACAGCTTACTTCAAGACGCCTTCCCCAGTCCGGTGGACGCTGAATATACTCATCCGTCCGATCGGCAAAGGGGTGAGAGAGTGCGCTATGCAGGCGCTCCAGCTCGCTCATATCCCCCTGCTCCGCCTGTTCAATGGCCCGCTGGGCCAGCCAGTTACGCAGCACGATCGCCGGGTTCACGCTGCGCATCCGCATCTGCCTTTGCGCATCGTCAACCTGTTCATCGCGCAGGCGCGCGCGATAAGCGGTAAACCAGCTATCGAACGTCTCGCGGTCGATAAACTCATCGCGTAGCGGCGAGGCGGCGCTCTCCTGCTCGCTGACGCTGAGCATCCGGAAGGTCCGCGTATAGTCGCTGCCCTCGCGTTCCATCAGCGTAAACAGGCCGTCCAGCAGTTCGTTATCCCCTTTTTGCTGGGTAAACAATCCGAGCTTGTCGCGCATGCGGCGGCCATACGCCGTCAGCAGGGCTTGCTGGTAACTATCCAGCGCGCCGTTCAGCGCCTCAGCGCTGATAAACGGCGAGAGCGTCTGCGCCAGACGTTGCAGGTTCCATAGCCCTACCGCCGGCTGATTATCAAAGCTGTAGCGCCCTTGATAATCGGAGTGGTTACAGATAAAGCCAGGCTGGAAATCATCAAGGAAACCGTACGGACCGTAGTCCATCGTCAGGCCGAGAATTGACATATTGTCGGTATTCATCACCCCGTGGGCAAAGCCCACCGTTTGCCAGCAGGCAATCATCTCCGCGGTTCGAGTGACAACGTCACTGAGCCACAGAAGGTACTTATCCGCTTCATTTTGCAGATGCAGCCAGTGGTGACGAATCACGTAATCCGCCAGCTGCTGCACTTTCAGAGGCTCGCGACGGTAGTAAAAATGCTCAAAATGGCCGAAACGAACGTGGCTTTCCGCCAGCCGCATCAGCATTGCCCCGCGCTCGACGGTTTCGCGGTATACCGGCGTATCGCTGGCCACTATCGCCAGCGCGCGGGTGGTTGGAATGCCCAACGCATGCATCGCTTCCGAGGCCAGCGCCTCGCGGATCGTCGAGCGCAGCACCGCCCGCCCGTCGCCCATTCGCGAATAGGGAGTGAGCCCGGCGCCTTTAAGGTGCCAGTCAAAGCGACGACCATCAGCGAGCTGCTGTTCGCCGAGCAGAATACCGCGCCCGTCGCCGAGCTGCCCGGCCCAGGCGCCGAACTGGTGGCCGCTGTAAACCTGCGCCAGCGGCGACATTCCCGGCAGTAGCGTTTCGCCGCCCCATACGCCAGCGCCCTTCTGCGGGCTGAATAACGACGCGTCAACGCCCAGCGTTCGCGCCAGCGGAGCGTTGTGCCAGACAAGCCGCGCATTCTCCAGCGGCGTAGGGGCTAAAGCGGTGTAAAAATCCGGCAGTTCATCACGCCAGTGGGTAGTAAAAGACAGGGTCATGGTTCCTCCTGCCTTCAGTGTAGTGCTTTCAACAAATTATTAACACGGAGGATTGGATGGGTTATTGCGATAAAAGACTAGACGGGCGTTGTGGCGCTGCCCGGTAAGGCGTTACCGCCGCCGGGCAAGAAAACGCCACGCTACGCTTTGACGTATCGAGGCTAGATCCTTCGCGCCTGCCAGAATTTTTTATGCCAGTAGACATTATCCAGCGACGATCGCGTCACGCCCTGGCTGGTGGAGGCGTGGATAAACTGGTTATCCGTATCGTAAATACCGACGTGCAGACCGCTCTCTCCGGAACCGGTCTTGAAGAAGACCAGATCGCCGGGCAGCAGTTCGCTCTTATCGATTTTCGTGCCGATCTCCGCCTGTTCACGCGTTTCACGCGGCAGCTGCAACGCGAACTTATCGCGGAAGGTCATCAGCACAAACCCGGAGCAATCAACGCCGCGCGGCGACATGCCGCCGTAGCGATACGGCGCTCCCCGCCAGTTCCTTAGCTGCTCATTCAGGTTAGCAACAACGGTAATCGAATCAGCAAGCCGTGGATTGGGCGGCGGCGCCCGGTGGCTGCTACAACCCGCCAGAAATAACGCAACACACATAACGAGCCAAAAACGCATCTCAGACGAATCCTCTGTTCCCTATCCTGATAGCAGGATAATTTACCTTGTTTATCAATTCGCTGGCAAGCTGACTGCGTGCTACTGTGACGCAACGAGCATAAGATGACCCGCCACCTCGACCCGCTGGAAGTCCATGGCATAGGCGGCGGTTAAATTCTCTTCGCTTAATACCTCGGCGGTGCTGCCGCAGGCGATCGTCTCCCCCCGGCAGATAAGCCAGGAGCGATGGGCGTGTCGGAGGGTATGATTCAGGTCATGGCTGCTCATCACGACGGCAATCCCCGAGGCGCAGAGTTCGCTTAACAGTCGGTCGAGCGCGGCCTGCTGCGCCACGTCCAGGCTGTTCATCGGTTCATCCAGCAATAGCAACTGTCCGGACGCGTTAGCCTGACGATGAATCTGCAGTATTACCGCCGCCAGGCGCACGCGCTGCCACTCCCCGCCGGAGATGTGATTCACCTGGCGCCCAAGCTTGTCGCCTAAGCCCAGCTTCTCCGCGATGGTCGTCAGTAGCCCGTTGTGCGCGTCGTCCTGGAGATGCAGCGACAGATAATGCCAGACCGGCATGGCGAAAGGCGGCATCTGGTGCTGGCTTAAATAGGCCCGATGACGCGCCAGCTCCGGCGCCAGCCAGTCATTCAGCGGGCGTCCATTCAGTTTTACCTGACCCGGGCCAGCAGAGAGCCCCGCCATACGCGCCAGCAGCGTGCTTTTCCCCGCCCCGTTTGGCCCCACCAGATGAACGATCTCTCCCGGCCGGATATCGGCTGAAAACGGCGCCAGCCGCCCCGCCTCTTCTACATCCTGTAGCTGCATCAAAAACGGCATTATTTGGCTAAAGCTCCTTTAATAGCGGCCACCAGCTGCGGATCATCCGGCGTCATATCCGGTGAGAAACGGCCGATGACCTGACCATCGCGGCCGATGAGGAATTTTTCAAAGTTCCACAGAATATCATCCACGTACAGCGGCGCTCTGCCTTTGCTGGCCATGCGCTCATAAAAACCGCTGCCTTCCGGGGCGATAGCCTGCGGGGCGGCCTCAACCAGCTTCTGGTACAGAGGCGCGCGATGTTCGCCGTTGACGTCAATTTTGCTGAACATCGGGAATGTCACGCCGTAAGTCGTGCTACAGAACGTTTTAATCTCTTCTTCGCTACCCGGCTCCTGACCCAGAAACTGGTTGCACGGAAAGCCCAGTACGCTAAAACCTTCGCTTTCTAAATCTTTTTGCAGCGCCTCCAGCTGCTCATACTGCGGCGTCAGGCCGCACTTTGACGCGACGTTGACAATCAACAGGACGTTGCCTGCCCACGGGGTGAGCGTTGTTTTCTCACCATCAATGGTGGTGACTTCAGTATTGAGAATATCGTGTTGCATAGCCTTCCCTCAGTGAATATACCGGTTACTGCTTCAGGTGATCCCTATCTACTGTAGCGGATTCAGACTGGGTCATTCTACTTTGAATCCCCCGGGAGTGTCTCTTGATGTAACAGGCAGCACAACATGAATTCATCTCAACACCGGGAGCGCGCAATTCAGTGTACAGTGGTGGATGGATGTAATAGCATTTCGTTAATTGTTAATTTAAGAGAGTTTTATTGATGAAGAAGATGTTTAGCGCGGTGTTAATCGCGGCCTCCGTTACGCTGCTTTCGGCCTGCTCGCCGGATGAAGATAATAAGATTAAAGTCGCCATTAATACCGGGCCGGATGAGGCTATCTGGAAAGTCGTAGAACAGGTGGCCAAAGAGAAATACAACCTCGACGTCGAGGTAATCTCATTTAATGATTACGTTCTGCCGAACGAAGCCCTGAACAATAAAGACGTCGATGCTAACGCCTTCCAGACGCTGCCTTACCTTGAGGCACAATCAAAAGAGCGCGGCTATAAGTTTGCCATTGTCGGTAAAACCTTCGTCTTCCCGATCGCCGCCTACTCGAAGAAAATCAAAAATATCAGCGAACTGCCTGACGGCGCGACGATTTCCATCTCTAACGAAACCACAACCCTGGGCCGCAGCCTGCTGCTGCTGCAGGCGCAAGGTTTAATCAAGCTGAAAGAGGGTACAGGCTACCTGCCGACGACGCTGGACATTATCGATAATCCTAAGCAGCTGAAAATCGTGGAAGTCGACACGCCGCAGCTGACCCGTACACTTGATGACCCGAACGTCGCCCTGTCGATCATCAACACCAACTTCTCCGCTCAGGCCGGTCTCTCGGCTGCCCGCGATGGGCTATTTATGGAAGGCCCGGACTCGCCGTACGTCAACGCCATTGTTGCGCGCGAAGATAATAAAGACAGCAAAAAAGTCCAGGAGCTGAAAGAGGCCTTCCAGACTCAGCAGGTTGCCGACAAGGCAGCGGAAGTCTACAAAGGCGATGCGATTAAGGGCTGGTAATAGTATCAACCGCTTACGGCCGCCCCTCACTGCGGGCGGCCTGATTTCAGCAATAACCAGATAAACACCGGCGCGCCCAGAGTGGCGGTGACCACGCCAATCGGCAATTCCGCCGCCGAAAGCGCCAGACGCGCGATAATATCCGCGCCCAGCAGTGCGCTGGCCCCCGCTAACAAACAGGCCGGAAGCAGCGCACGGTGATCGCTTAAACCACATAAGCGCAGAATATGCGGGATAACCAGACCAATAAAGCCGATCGCGCCGGCCAGCGCCACGCTGACGCCCACCAGCCAGCCGGTGGCCACCACCAGCACTTTACGCCATAGCCACAGCGGTAGCCCCAGCTGGCGTGCGGAAACCTCCCCCAGCGCTAACAGATTAAGAGGCTGCGATTGCAGGCACACCCAGGCCAGCACCGGCAGCAGGGCCAGCATCAGCCACAGCTGCTGCCAGTCCACGCCGCCAAAGCCGCCCATCATCCAGTACATCAGCTGGCGGAGATCGAAAGAGGTTGAGAAGTAGACCGCCCAGGTCATCAGCGCGCTGCATATGATACCGAGCGCCACGCCCGCCAGCAGCAGGCGGCTGGTCGAGAGATGCCGCCTGGCAAAACGCAGTAAAATAAAGGTAATGACCAGCGCGCCAGCGATGGCGCACAGCCCCAGCGCCCAGCCCGGAAGCAGCCCTTTTCCCAGCAACACGGCGGCTATCAAACCAACCCCAGCGCCGTTTGATACCCCCAGCAGCCCGGGCTCCGCCAGCGGGTTTTCAAACAGCGCCTGCATAATCGCGCCGGACAGGGCCAGCGCCGCGCCCACCAGCAGGACGGCCAGGGTGCGCGGCAAACGAATCTGCCAGATAAACAGCTCGCCTTTGGCGCTAAACCATTCACCGGGGCCAATCCACTGGTCGCCCGCGCACAGGCTGATGGTCGACGTAACCAGCAGCAGCAACGTTAATACCGCAAGCCAGCGCCGGTTGCGGCGCCGTTGAGTTTGAGCAAAGGTCAGCATAGATTTCTGAGTTGAGAAAAAGGATGTGATTGATTTTACGGTATTCGGCCAGGAAAAGAAAAAAGGCCGCATAGCGGCCTTTTTGATTAGTCAGTCCAGATCATTTCTCTCTGGGTGAAGCGTTTTCGACACGGCTTTTTAACTTCTGTCCGGGTCTGAAGGTCACCACACGCCGGGCTGTAATAGGAATATCCTCTCCCGTTTTCGGGTTACGGCCCGGGCGTTGGTTCTTATCTCGCAAATCGAAGTTGCCGAACCCGGAGAGTTTTACCTGCTCTCCGTTTTCCAGAGCGCGACGGACTTCTTCGAAAAACAACTCTACCAGCTCTTTGGCATCCCGCTTGCTAAGCCCAAGCTTATCAAACAGATATTCTGACATTTCAGCTTTTGTAAGCGCCATAGGTTCAATCCCTCAATGATGCCTGGAATCGCTCTTTCAATGCCTCTACACATTTGGCGACGGTAGCGGCAATCTCCTCTTCTTCGAGTGTACGGCTGGTATCCTGGAGGATAAGGCTGATAGCGAGGCTTTTGAAACCTTCCGCTACGCCCTTGCCGCGGTACACGTCAAATAAGTTTACGCCAACTACCTGATTTACGCCAACTTTCTTACACTCGGCTAAAACATCGGCTGCGGGAACGTTTTCTGCCACAACGACGGCGATGTCGCGACGGTTCGCCGGGAAGCGAGAAACTTCACGCGCCTGAGGCACCACGCGGTCTGCAAGCTTGTTCCACTCCAGCTCGAACACCAACGTGCGGCCGTTCAGATCCAGTTTACGTTCCAGCTCGGGATGAACAACCCCAATAAAACCAATACGTTCACCTTTCAGATAAATCGCCGCCGACTGGCCCGGATGAAGCGCATTATTGGCTTCGATGCGGAATTCGATGTCGGACAGTTTACCCGTGAGGTCGAGAACGGACTCCAGATCGCCTTTTAAATCATAGAAATCGACGGTTTCTTTTGCCAGGTTCCAGTGTTCTTCATAGCGGTTACCGCAGATGACGCCAGCCAGCATCACGTCCTGGCGAATACCCAGAGGGGCCTGCGTATCGGGAACAAAGCGTAAGCCGCTCTCAAAGATGCGGACGCGACTCTGCTGGCGATTTTGGTTGTAGACCACAGTCCCGAGCAGACCAGTCCACAATGACAGACGCATCGCCGACATTTCGCTGGAGATCGGGCTCGGCAGAATCAGCGCTTCTTCACCGGCGTGGATCCACTGCTGTACTTTCGGGTCAACAAAGCTGTAGGTAATCACTTCCTGATAGCCTTTGTCGTTGAGCAGCGTTTTCACGCGCTTAAGCGACAGATCCGCTTCGCGGTGGCTGCCCATGATCAGGCCCGCTTGCACCGGTTCGTCAGGAATATTGTTATAGCCATAGACGCGGGCAACCTCTTCGACCAGGTCTTCTTCGATCTCCATGTCGAAACGCCAGCTCGGCGCCACGGCATGCCACTCATCCTGGCCTTCGGTAACTTCACAGCCCAGACGACGCAGAATGTCGCTAACCTGCGCATCTTCAATGTGATGGCCAATCAGACGATCCAGTTTGCTGCGGCGCAAACGGATGGTCGCAGGCTTCGGCAGAGTCGCTTCATTGGTCACGTCAATAATCGGACCCGCTTCACCGCCGCAAATATCCATCAGCAGGCGGGTTGCGCGCTCCATTGCCTGATACTGCAGCGCGGAGTCCACGCCGCGCTCGTAGCGGTGGGAAGCATCGGTATGCAGACCATGACGGCGGGCGCGGCCGGTAATGGACAGCGGGCTGAAGAACGCGCATTCCAGCAGAACGTTTTGCGTTTCATCGTTTACGCCGGAGTGCTCGCCGCCGAAAATTCCGCCCATAGCCAGGGCTTTCTGGTGGTCAGCAATAACCAGAGTATCGGTATCCAGCTTAGCCTCGGAGCCGTCGAGCAGGACCAGGGTTTCGCCTTCATGAGCCATACGCACGATAATTCCGCCTTCAATGCGGTCTTTATCGAAGGCGTGCATCGGCTGACCGAGCTCGAGCAGAACGTAGTTGGTCACGTCAACCACGGCATCGATGGAGCGAATGCCGCAGCGGCGCAGCTTCTCTTTCATCCATAACGGCGTCGGCGCTTTGACATTAATGCCTTTTACCACACGGCCCAGGTAGCGCGGGCATGCTTCCGGCGCATCGACCTGAATTGGCAGAACGTCGTCGATGGTCGCGGCCACCGGGGTCATTTCCGGGACATTCAATGGCGCCTTGTTGAGCACGGCGACATCGCGGGCAATGCCGATAATACCCAGGCAGTCGGCACGGTTCGGCGTGACGCTGATTTCGATAGTGTTATCGTCGAGCTTCAGGTATTCGCGGATATCGGTACCCAGCGGCGCGTCGGCGGGCAGTTCAATAATACCGCTGTGATCGTCGGAGATCCCCAGCTCGGAGAAGGAGCACAGCATGCCTTCCGACGGCTCGCCGCGCAGCTTTGCCGCTTTAATTTTAAAATCGCCCGGCAGTACGGCACCGATGGTTGCAACGGCAACCTTCAGGCCCTGACGGCAGTTTGGCGCACCGCAGACGATGTCCAGCAGGCGTTCGCCGCCGACGTTAATTTTTGTGACGCGCAGTTTGTCAGCATTAGGGTGCTGAGCGCACTCAACCACTTCCCCAACGACAACGCCGTTGAAGCTGCCCGCAACCGGTTCAACGCCGTCAACCTCAAGGCCGGCCATCGTTATCTGGTCCGACAGCGCTTCGCTATCGATAGCTGGGTTAACCCACTCGCGTAACCACAGTTCACTGAATTTCATTGTTCTGTCCTGCCCTTATTTAAACTGTTTGAGGAAACGCAGATCGTTTTCGAAGAACGCGCGTAAGTCGGTCACGCCGTAGCGCAGCATGGTCAGACGCTCCATACCCATGCCGAAGGCAAAGCCGGAATAGATTTCCGGATCGATACCCACGTTGCGCAGTACGTTTGGATGCACCATCCCACAGCCGAGCACTTCCAGCCATTTCCCGTTTTTCCCCATAACGTCGACTTCGGCCGACGGCTCGGTGAACGGGAAATAGGACGGACGAAAACGAATCTGCAGATCTTCTTCAAAGAAGTTACGCAGGAAATCGTGCAGCGTTCCCTTCAGGTTGGTAAAGCTGATGTTGGTATCAACGATCAGGCCTTCCATCTGATGGAACATTGGGGTGTGGGTCTGATCGTAGTCGTTACGATAGACGCGGCCTGGCGCAATAATGCGGATCGGCGGCTGCTGGTTAGCCATGGTGCGGATCTGCACGCCTGAGGTTTGCGTACGCAGCAGGCGCGTGGCATCAAACCAGAAAGTGTCGTGGTCAGCGCGTGCCGGATGGTGGCCAGGAATATTCAGCGCATCGAAGTTGTGGTAGTCATCTTCGATTTCCGGGCCAGTCGCGACGGTAAAGCCGAGCTCACCGAAGAAACTTTCAATACGATCGATGGTACGGGTCACCGGATGCAGGCCACCGTTCTCAATACGACGCCCCGGCAGAGAGACATCGATGGTCTCCGAGGCCAGGCGCGCGTTAAGAGCGGCGCTTTCAAGATCTGACTTACGCGCGTTAAGCGCCTGCTGGACCTGCTCTTTCGCTTCGTTGATAACCGCGCCGGCTGCCGGGCGCTCTTCAGCAGGCAGCTCACGCAGGGTCGTCATCTGAAGGGTCAGGAGCCCTTTTTTACCCAGGTATTCCACGCGGACGTTGTCCAGCGCAGCAACATCTGATGCCTCGTTAATGGCTGCCTTCGCACTGGCAACCAGCTCTGCGAGATGTGACATGGTTTTCCTCATTATGTCGGTGCAGACACCGGTTATGGTTATTATTTTGCTTTCACTATTTCGAGCCGCAGACGGCGGGTCATTCGCCATTTGACCGAATGACCCGGTCAATCCACACGTCTGGAGCTTGAAATAGAACAAGCCAGTTCAGATACAAAAAAAGCCTCCACAGTGGGAGGCTTTTTGGCGCTGTTTTCCGTTTCTTCTTTCACGCGCTAGCCTCCTGAGTTCAGGTGCTAAAGTAAAAAAAGAAGCGGAAAATAGCAGCATTCATGCTTGCATTACCTTGTCTGGTAAAAAACGTAAGATCGATATTGAAAAGCTTACGCGGATAAAAGTCAATGTATTGATAGTCTTGAAACGAAAAGAGGGAGACAAGCTCCCTCTTTCAACTGGCTTATGCCAGAGCTGCTTTCGCTTTTTCGACCAGCGCGGTGAACGCTAATTTGTCGAATACGGCGATGTCAGCCAGGATCTTACGGTCGATTTCAACAGAGGCTTTTTTCAGGCCGTTGATGAATTTGCTGTAAGAAATACCGTTCTGACGTGCTGCTGCGTTGATACGCGCAATCCACAGTTGACGGAACTGACGCTTTTTCTGACGACGGTCACGATAAGCGTACTGACCAGCTTTGATAACAGCCTGGAAGGCAACGCGGTATACGCGAGAACGCGCACCGTAGTAGCCTTTAGCTTGTTTCAAAATTTTCTTGTGACGTGCACGGGCAACTACACCACGTTTTACGCGAGCCATATGTGCTCTCCTGTATCTATTCTAATTAAAAAGTTAAAAGGGTTAACGACTTATGCGTACGGCAGGCACGCGATGACCAGGCCCAGATCGCCTTTAGAAACCATGGCTTTCGGACGCAGGTGACGTTTACGCTTGGTAGCTTTTTTGGTCAGAATGTGACGCAGGTTAGCGTGCTTGTGCTTAAAACCACCTTTACCGGTTTTTTTGAAGCGCTTAGCAGCACCGCGTACGGTCTTAATTTTTGGCATTTTAATAACTTCCACTTCGCATTGTTAATAAACGAAACATAGGCGAACAACGGCTGCGGAACCCGCAGGCTCCACAGACATTGCTACTTGAAGGCCTTACTGTTTCTTCTTAGGAGCGAGCACCATGATCATCTGGCGGCCTTCGATCTTCGTTGGGAAGGATTCGACTACTGCCAGTTCACTCAGATCGTCACGGACGCGGGTAAGCACTTCCATACCGATCTGTTGGTGGGCCATCTCACGGCCGCGAAAACGCAGCGTGATCTTGGCCTTATCGCCATCTTCCAGAAAGCGAATCAGGCTGCGGAGTTTTACCTGATAATCGCCATCGTCGGTGCCAGGACGGAACTTAATTTCCTTAACCTGGATAACTTTTTGCTTTTTCTTCTGTTCCTTAGAAGACTTGCTCTTTTCATAAAGGAACTTGCCGTAGTCCATGATACGACAAACTGGCGGTTCGGCGTTAGGGCTGATTTCAACTAAATCTACTCCAGCTTCTTCAGCTTTTTCGATCGCTTCTCTCAGACTCACAATACCCAAAGCTTCGCCTTCCAGACCAGTTAAGCGAACTTCCAGGGCGCGAATCTCGCCATTAATACGATTCGGACGTGCCGTTTGAACTCGTTTTCCGCCTTTAATACCTTATTCCTCCAGTTGTTTTAGACTGCGGCTGCGAATCTCTTGTTGCAGCTTCTCGATAACTTCATTTACGTCCAGGCTGCCCAAGTCTTTGCCACGACGGGTACGCACGGCAACTTTGCCGGCTTCTACCTCTTTGTCGCCACAGACCAACATGTAAGGGACACGACGTAAAGTGTGCTCGCGGATTTTAAAGCCTATCTTCTCATTTCTCAAGTCTGCTTTTACGCGAATGCCCGCATTTTGTAGTTTACGCGTCAATTCGTTAACGTATTCAGCCTGAGAATCAGTAATATTCATGACCACAACCTGCACCGGCGCCAGCCAGCTCGGGAAGAAGCCCGCAAACTCTTCGGTCAGGATGCCAATAAAGCGCTCCAGCGAACCAAGAATCGCGCGGTGAATCATTACCGGTACCTGTCGTTCGTTATTTTCACCCACATAAGAGGCGCTTAAACGCTGCGGCAGGGAGAAGTCCAGCTGTACAGTACCGCACTGCCATGCACGATCGAGGCAGTCATACAGGGTAAATTCAATTTTCGGACCGTAGAACGCGCCTTCACCCAGCTGATACTCAAACGGGATGTTGTTCTCTTCCAGCGCCACGGCCAGATCCGCTTCAGCACGATCCCATGTCTCATCGCTACCGATGCGTTTTTCCGGGCGAGTCGACAGCTTGACGACGATTTTCTCGAAGCCAAAGGTGCTGTACATATCGTAGACCATGCGAATACAGGCGTTCACTTCATCGCGAACCTGATCTTCAGTACAGAAGATATGGGCGTCGTCCTGAGTAAAGCCACGTACGCGCATCAGGCCATGCAGCGCGCCTGACGGCTCATTACGATGGCAGCTACCGAATTCAGCCATACGCAGCGGCAGATCGCGGTAGGATTTCAGCCCCTGGTTGAAGATCTGCACGTGGCCCGGGCAGTTCATCGGCTTGATGCAGTATTCACGGTTCTCGGAAGAGGTGGTGAACATCGCATCTTTATAGTTGTCCCAGTGGCCGGTTTTTTCCCACAGCACACGGTCCATCATAAACGGGCCTTTAACTTCCTGATACTGGTACTCTTTCAGCTTAGAACGCACAAAAGTTTCCAGTTCGCGGAAGATAGTCCAGCCGTCGTTATGCCAGAACACCATGCCCGGCGCCTCTTCCTGCATATGATACAGGTCGAGCTGCTTACCGATTTTACGGTGATCGCGCTTAGCGGCTTCTTCCAGACGCTGCAGATAGGCATTTAAGGCTTTTTTATCTGCCCATGCGGTTCCGTAGATGCGCTGCAGCATTTTATTGTTGCTATCGCCGCGCCAGTAGGCGCCAGCGGTCTTCATCAGTTTGAAATGATGACAGAAACGCATATTCGGCACGTGCGGCCCACGGCACATGTCGACATACTCTTCATGATGATACAAACCGGGTTTGTCATCATGCGCAATGTTTTCATCAAGAATGGAGACTTTATAGCTCTCGCCGCGCTTCACGAAGGTTTCACGCGCTTCGTGCCAGCTGACTTTCTTCTTAATGACGTCGTAGTTTTTCTCGGCGAGCTCGTGCATACGTTTTTCGAGCGCGTCGATATCTTCCTGGGTCAGGGTATGGTCCAGATCGACATCATAGTAGAAACCGTTGTCGACAACCGGGCCGATCGCCATCTTGGTATTTGGCCACAGCTGTTTAATCGCGTGCCCCAAAAGGTGCGCACAGGAGTGACGAATAATCTCAAGTCCATCTTCATCTTTCGCGGTGATGATAGAGAGCGTCGCGTCGTTTTCAATTAAGTCGCAGGCGTCAACCAGCTCGCCGTTGACGCGGCCGGCGATGGTGGCTTTCGCCAGACCGGGGCCAATATCCAGAGCGACGTCCATCGGGCTCACAGCGTGATCAAAATGGCGTTGGCTGCCATCAGGAAGCGTAATTACAGGCATTTCATGTCCTTATTTGCAGTGGTGCCCCGCACGAAAGAGCACATACAAAACAATATAATCATAATTATCAACACGTTCAGGCCCAGTTCCCGCTTCACTCTGCGAAAATATGTGCACGCTCGTTCACCGACGCGTACCCACCTGCAGCCGCCTGTTGATAACACCGACGGTTAGTTTACACATCATTAGTGCGTGATAAAAGTCACATGAGACTAAATGGTTATTGCTGATGGAAAAAAAAGTCGCGGCGCAACAAACCCAGCGTAATTGCTGCGGAACCGTACGGCAAAAGAGCGCGGCAGGACGATATGACGCATAAAGAATATTTATGCTTTCACATCAATTATGCATGTTTAACACAAAGTGCGGAAAGCAAAACCGGTACGGCATTACCCGGTTTGCTGCTTCACGAAATAATTAAAGGATGATGTTCAAGAACAATGAAATATCAGGACCATTCGCCGGCGACAAGTTTATGAACATCAAAAGCATCATTCATAGACTGCCCGGTAGACTGTGAGCCCGGCGCTATGTTGGAGCCTGCTTCGACATCGGTAGCTTTGGCGATGCCAACTTGGTTATGCTCGTTATTACCCGGCTGCGGTGCGGGAGCGGCGGCAAATGCGCCAAAAGACAGCGTGCACAGCATCACGGCCGCGAGTGCGATTTTGCTATTTCTCATGATAGTCATTCTCTTATTTGTTTCAGATAAATAGAACGGCGTCGTTATCGCCGCCTGTGTGCAACAGTATAGATCCAGATCACATTTTTGTCCGACCCAATATTTATCTTTTCGTGTCAAATTAACTGCATATTTGTCAGCAAAATAGCAATTGTGGGGAAATTATGAAGACGATTTCTTTTTATAAAAAACAAAACGAGAGACCAAAAATAATAATGTCACTTATTGCCAAATTTAAAACAATCAGGCCAGAATATCTGGCCTGAAATATTACATTTTATAACCCAGCGATAGCGTGGTACGGCGATCGGTGTGTTCCGGCGCCGATGACGGCGGCTCAGAGTTCCACGTCAGGTTATAGGCGACCTTGAGGGCAAAGTGAGCATTGATGGCAACGTTCAGCGCGCTTTCGGAGTTCAGCGTCGTATCTTCAGCGCCGAATACCGAAACACCTTGCGTAAATTTGGCGTTATCGGTCATCTGCCAGGCGTAAGTGCCGGAAGCATAGCCCAACGGCTGAGTATCAGTATCGCCGTCGGTATATTCGTCGTAGCGTACGCCAGGACCAAATTCAAAACGCAGGCTGTGTACCGGTCCGTTCATAATCTGTCGACCATAACCTGCGGTAAACACATCCCGCTGCTGATAACCATTGTAACGATCCGTCAGCCAGCTGGCCTGGCCAAATATATAGTTCTGGTCAGTCAGGTTGTAACGACTACGTCCCCCCACCGCGTACCTTTCCGAAGAGCGCTGATCGTTTGACGACGTATTGCTGGCATTCCCCCACAGCGACCATGCGGTGGTATTGCCATACCAGGTCAATGTGGAGTCGGCGGTCATTGAGGAACTTTTCGTATTGCCGGACTGCGCCAGATAACCGGCGTTAACAGTACCTTCGAAAGGTTTTTTAGCAGAAGATGGGTCATCCATGACAGTAAAAACGGAATCATCGGCCATTGCGCACGCAGACGCAAAAAGCCCTCCCGCGAGCAACGCCGCTGCGGGTACTGTCTTCAAAAGCTTCATTTAATTTTAAGTCCGTACAACCTATAAGGAGACCTGGAGGGTCCCGGGAGCTTTCGCGAGGATCGCGGATAGCCGGTCCTAAGAAAGGGAGTAAATTATAAAAAAGCACGATTAACTTAGCAATCAATTACTCTTTCATTTTTTGTATAAGACGCTTCTCAAAACAATTTTTATTTCATAAAGATAAAAAGAGGTTGCGTTGTATAAGTGGCGCGTCGCTTCCCCTTCCCTCCTTTAAGTGCCATGCTTAAAACCAGAGCAGCTAAATTCGTATTATGGAGGAAACTGGATGACCAAAATCTATACGCTCACGTTAGCCCCCTCGCTCGATAGCGCAACCCAGACCCCGCAAATTTACCCGGAAGGCAAACTGCGCTGTAGCGCTCCCGTGTTTGAACCCGGCGGCGGCGGAATTAACGTTGCGCGAGCCATCACTTTTCTTGGCGGCAGCGCCACAGCCATCTTTCCCGTCGGCGGGGCGACAGGCGAACACCTGACGGCGCTGCTGACGGATGAACATGTTCCCGTCGATACGGTAGAGACCCATGACTGGACGCGGCAGAATCTTCACGTGCATGTGAACGCCAGCGGCGAGCAATATCGTTTCGTGATGCCGGGCGCAGCGTTAACTAAGGAGGAGCTCCAGCTCCTTGAGGAAAAGGTCCTCGCCATCGCCCCGGGTTCCCTGCTGGTGATTAGCGGAAGTCTCCCGCCCGGCATCAGCGTCGATAACCTGACGCAGCTGGTCAAAAACGCTCAGCAGCATGGATTGCGCTGTATTGTTGATAGTTCCGGTGACGCGCTCGCCGCAGCGCTTGATGTCGGCAATATCGAGCTGGTTAAGCCGAACCAGAAAGAGCTTAGCGCGCTGGTACAGCGGGATCTGAGCCAGCCGGATGATGTGCGTCTTGCGGCGCAGGAGCTCATTCGGTCGGGCAAAGTCCAGCGCGTCGTCGTCTCCCTCGGCGCCCAGGGTGCGCTCGGCGTTGATGCCCAGGGTAGCGTTCAGGTAGTACCGCCGCCGATGAAAAGCCAGAGCACCGTCGGCGCCGGTGACAGTATGGTCGGCGCAATGACCTTAAGGCTGGCGGAAAACGCCTCGCTTGAAGATATGGTTCGCTTTGGCGTTGCGGCGGGTAGTGCGGCAACCATCAATCAGGGCACCCGCCTTTGCTCGCTGGATAATACGCAAAAAATCTACACCTATCTGCGCGGTTGATAACGCCTTCGCTCCCTCTGGGAAGACAGAGGGAGTCGCCAAATCAGCATGATGGTCTATGCTAAAAATGCCATGGATAACAACGGGGTGAAAAATGAGTAGCGAAATTATTGCCTGGGTCGTCACGGTTCGTTTTCACGAAGAGACGTTAACCGAAATTAACGAACTCAGTAATCACCTCACCCGCGCCGGATTTACCCTCGTCTTAAACGATGATGAAGGGAACGTCCACGAGCTCGGCACCAACACCTTCGGCCTGCTTTCTATGCAGAATGCCGAGGAAGTCAACGCCTTAAGCGCAGGTTTAGCCGAAACCGCGCTGGGAAGACCCGTCGACGTCACCGTGGTCACATTCAGCGAGTGGTTAAAAGCTCAATAAGTGCGATTGACGCAACGGAAAACGTCCAGTTGTGCGTCAGTTCGAGTTTTACGCCGGGTTTATGCGCTAACCTTATGAAATGTTGGAAAACATGGGGAGAGACGGCATGTGGCAAGCTATCAGCAATTTGTTACGCGATTTGCATACCGAAGCAGCTGAAATCGAACTGCGAAACGAACTACCCGGTGGAGAGATACACGCTGCCTGGCATTTACGCTATGGCGGGCGAGATTACTTCGTAAAATGCGACGAACGCGAGCTGTTACCCATCTTCACGGCCGAGGCTGACCAGCTTGAGCTGCTGTCGCGCAGTAAAACGGTGAACGTACCGCAGGTTTTTGCCGTCGGCAGCGATCGAGATTACAGCTTTCTGGTGATGGAATACCTCCCTCCTCGCCCGCTGGATGCGCACAACGCTTTCCTGTTAGGCCAGCAAATCGCCCATTTACATCAGTGGAGCGACCAACCGCAGTTTGGTCTGGATTTTGACAACGACCTCTCCACCACTCCCCAGCCGAACGCCTGGCAGCGTCGCTGGTCCACGTTCTTTGCCGAACAGCGCATCGGCTGGCAGCTGGAACTCGCCGCCGAGAAAGGCCTGCATTTTGGTGATATCGATCATCTTGTTGATATTGTTCAGCAACGGCTAAGCAGTCATCAGCCGCAGCCGTCGCTGCTTCACGGTGACTTATGGTCCGGTAACTGCGCGCTCGGGCCAAACGGGCCCTATATTTTCGACCCTGCCTGCTACTGGGGCGATCGCGAATGCGATTTGGCGATGCTCCCGCTGCATCCGGAACAGCCGCCGCAAATCTATGACGGCTATCAGTCCGTATCGCCGCTGCCGTCCGGCTTTCTCGAGCGGCAGCCCATCTACCAGCTCTATACGCTGCTGAATCGGGCGATTCTGTTTGGCGGACAGCATCTGGTGACGGCGCAGAAAGCGCTTGATGAGGTGTTCATGGATAAGGCCCCGTAAGGGGCCTTGTTTTTAAGGGTTAGCTAATTTGTACGCCTTTCAGACGGAACTGAATGGTCATGGTAATGCCGGTTCCCGGTTTACCCGGTTCATAGCGCCACTTACGTAAAGCGTTTTTCACTTCACGCTCAAACATATTGGCAGGCTGGGCGGAGAGGATCTGCACGTTGTCCACGCGCCCGTCCGGCGTGACGTCAAACTTAACCCGTACGCTTCCTTCAATACGCAGCGCCTGGGCACGAGCCGGATAGCTCGGCTCTCCGCGGCTTAGCGCCCGAGGCCCGGAAGGCGCCGTCACGGTGGGTTTAGCGGTCGCGGTTGAGGAGCTCGGCGCGGTGCGCGCCGGCGCCGTATTGGTATTTTCAAACGGCGAGGCCGGGCGCGTTTCCGCCGGTTTTACATCACGCTTCGGTTGTTCGACCTTTTTTTCCGGCTTCGGTTTAGGCTTTGGCTTCGGTTTTGGCTTTGGTTTATGGATAACAACCGGCGCCTCTTTTGGCGGTTCAGGCATCACTTCCGGTTCCGGTTCTGGCTCCGGTTCAACAACGGGCTCAACGACCGGCTGAGCCGCCTGAGGCGGTTCCAGATCTGCCGGGGCCACCATAGTGATTTCAATGGGCTGTGAGGGTGCCGGCCGTTCAATAACCTGATGTACCGAAGTATAGAGCAACCCCGCGATAACACTGCCGTGGATAACCACAGACAGTAGCGTAGGCCACGGAAAGCGGCGAGGTAAATCAAAGGTCATTGCGCTCATAGTCGTTTCTGTTGAAAAATGATGCCCCGATTTTAAATGCAAATAGCAATCATATTCAACTAGGGTTGTTGGCTTGTATCAAAATTTGCCCTGTTTTCTGACAAAAAGCCCCCGGGACGTGGCATTCTGGGGATCGTGATCATCTTTGCATTGCAGTCAACGACGGTTTCACTTAACGTGATTCGCCAATTTATTGATAAGGAGCCATGCCGTGCTTTACGTTATCTACGCTGAAGATATCGCCGACTCTCTGGAAAAACGGACATCGGTACGTCCCGCCCATCTGGCGCGTTTGCAATTATTACATGATGAAGGTCGTTTACTGACCGCCGGCCCAATGCCTGCCGTAGACAGTAATGAACCCGGCGCGGCGGGCTTCACCGGCTCAACGGTCATTGCGGAATTTGAATCGCTGGAAGCGGCGCAATCATGGGCTAATGACGATCCCTATATCGCCGCAGGGGTTTATCAGAAAGTCTCGGTGAAACCGTATAAAAAGGTGTTTTAGCATATAAAATGCTTAAGCAATAAGAACGCGGTTAAAATTTAATCTATGGCGATCGTTCATTAGAGGACGTTTCTAAGTACGCGTGTACGGAATGGTCGCCATCCTTATGTCTCTCCACTTCCCCGGTTCTGCATTCCGATCTCTTTAGGTCGCGCCCTGATGATAGCCATTTGCCGGCAGTGCATCAGCACCGCCGACTTTCTATGGTTAATTACCTGTTGGACTTCAGCGTTCCCTTAAGACCATGCGGTTCTGAGCGAAGATACTGCGGCGGAACGCTCACCTGAGCGCCCAGCGCTGCCGCGGCATGCCATGGCCAGTGCGGATTGTAGAGCACGGCGCGGGCAATGGCGATGAGGTCGGCGTCGCCATTTTGTAGCGCCTCTTCCGCCTGCTGCGCTTCCGTCACCAGACCCACACCGATCACCGGGATATTCACCTTCTCGCGGATTTCACGCGCGAACGGCAGCTGATAGCCGGGCCCCACCTGAATCGCCTGATGAGGCGACAGCCCGCCGCTGGAAACATGAATATAGTCGCAGCCAAGCGCCTCAAGCTGCTGGCTGAAGATAATCGATTGTGCGTTATCCCAGCCGCCATCCACCCAGTCTGTTGCTGAAAGTCGGACGCCCACCGCGATGTCCTGACTGACGGCCTCACGGATGGCCCGGAATATCTCGAGCGGAAAACGCAAACGGTTCTCCAGCGAGCCGCCGTATTCGTCGGTACGCTGGTTACTGAGCGGTGAAAGGAACTGGTGCAACAGGTAACCATGCGCGGCATGCAGTTCAATCAATTCAATACCCATCCGCTCAGCGCGTCTGGCGCTGTCTACGAATGACTGCTTGATGCGTTTCATGTGGTCCTGAGTAAGCTCAACCGGAGGACGTTCACCTTCACCATAGGCCAGCGCTGATGGCGCAACCGTGTCCCATCCGCCAGAATCATGCGCCAGCTGGTATCCCCCCAGCCAGGGGGCTGCGGAAGAGGCTTTTCGTCCGGCATGGCCCAGCTGGATACCGATGGGGATTGAAGCGTACTGGCGGATATCGTTCAGCACGGTGCGTAATGCGGCTTCCGTTTCGTCATTCCATAAGCCCAGATCAGCCGGGGTAATGCGTCCGGCGGGCTCTACAGCGCTGGCTTCGATAATCAGTAAGCCCGCACCGGAAAAAGCCAGTTGTCCAAGATGGATACGATGCCATGCCGTGGCCTTGCCATTGTCGGCGGAGTACTGGCACATTGGCGCAATGACAATACGGTTCTCAAGTTCCAGCTTACCGATTCGCACCGGACTAAAAAGTTGACTCATAGATACCTCTCAATAATAGAAGCCTTACGGACATTATAAGTAGCATGTGTTGATGCATGGCACTTCCCGTTTTTTGCGTTTATACGCGTTGGGCCAGTCTTATGAGGTATGGCGCGATGCGACTTCCTGCCCGCCGCTGCTGATGCAAACAATAACGCAGGAGCCCGCGAGAAACCGGGTTTCGCCGGCAGAAGAAAGAGAGATGACAGTATAAGAATGTATGCTAAGAACGAAACGCTGATAAAACAAAAGGCACCGCGAGCGGTGCCTTTTGTTTCGACTCTCAACATTCAGAGAAGGTGAACAGCAGCGAGTGACGTTGCCGTTTAACCAGCTCCTTTCTGATGGAGAGGATGCGCATATTACGACGCGACTGGCCTTCCAGCCAGCGTGCTTTACGGCGACTCACCTGCCGAAGCATGCGCCAGCGCCCTACTTCCGTTCTACTACGCTTCATTGCAACTACTCTACAAGTAAAAACAGCCTGCATTATAGACCGATGAATCTGGCTAACCAACGCTTTCGCTGCGTTTTTATTTGCCAGATGGATGATGATGCGTAAACTCATGTTATCAAGTCATTCAAAAGGATTTTTCATCTATGACAACCTTTTACACGGTGGTGAACTGGCTGGTTATACTCGGTTACTGGCTACTTATCGCCGGTGTAACATTACGGATATTAATGAAAAGGCGCGCGGTCCCGTCAGCGATGGCATGGCTGCTTGTCATTTATATTCTTCCCCTGGTGGGCATTATCGCCTATCTCTCTTTTGGCGAACTGCATCTGGGTAAACGCCGCGCCGAACGCGCGCGGGCCATGTGGCCCTCAACGGCCAAGTGGTTAAAGGACCTCAAAGCCTGCAAGCATATCTTTGCCGAGGAGAATAGTCCGGTCGCGGAATCCTTGTTCAAGCTCTGCGAACGTCGGCAGGGCATTGGCGGCGTCAAAGGCAATCAGCTCCAGCTGCTCACCGAATCCGATGACGTCATGCAGGCGCTCATCCGCGATATCCAGCTCGCTCGTCACAATATTGAGATGGTGTTCTATATCTGGCAGCCCGGCGGCATGGCCGATCAGGTCGCCGAGTCATTGATGGCGGCGGCAAGGCGCGGCGTACACTGCCGGCTGATGCTCGACTCCGCCGGGAGCGTGGCGTTTTTCCGTAGTCCCTGGGCCGCCATGATGCGTAATGCCGGCATTGAAGTCGTCGAAGCCCTGAAGGTCAACCTGATGCGCGTTTTTCTGCGCCGTATGGACCTGCGTCAGCATCGTAAAATGGTCATGATCGATAACTATATTGCCTATACCGGCAGTATGAATCTGGTCGACCCGCGTTTCTTTAAGCAGGACTCCGGCGTTGGCCAGTGGATCGATCTGATGGCGCGAATGGAAGGTCCGGTAGCGACAGCGATGGGCATTGTCTACTCCTGCGACTGGGAGATTGAAACCGGCAAACGTATTTTGCCTCCGCCGCCGGACGCGAACATTATGCCGTTCGAAGAGGCCAGCGGGCACACGATTCACACTATCGCCTCGGGCCCGGGCTTTCCGGAAGATTTGATCCATCAGGCTCTGCTCACGGCCGCCTACGCGGCCAAAGAGCATTTGATCATGACGACCCCCTACTTTGTGCCCAGCGACGACCTTTTGCATGCCATCTGTACCGCCGCCCAGCGCGGCGTCGATGTCAGCATCATCCTGCCGCGCAAGAACGATTCGCTGCTGGTGGGCTGGGCCAGTCGCGCCTTCTTTACCGAGCTGCTGGCTGCCGGGGTAAAGATTTACCAGTTTGAAGGCGGTCTGCTGCATACTAAGAGCGTGCTGGTTGACGGTGAACTTAGCCTCGTGGGCACAGTTAACCTCGATATGCGCAGCCTGTGGCTCAACTTCGAGATTACGCTGGTGATTGACGATGCCGGATTTGGCAGCGATCTGGCCGCGGTGCAGGATGATTACATCTCCCGCTCGCGCCTGCTGGACGCCAGGCTGTGGTTAAAACGTCCGCTGTGGCAGCGGATCGCCGAGCGACTGTTTTACTTCTTCAGTCCGTTGCTGTAAAACGTGCCAATCAGATGTTTAATGGGTAGCAATCATGGATATGGATTTAAACAATCGCCTGACCGAAGACGAAACGCTTGAACAGGCTTACGACATTTTCCTCGAACTGGCCGTCGACAACCTCGATCCGGCGGATGTCATTCTGTTCAACCTGCAGTTTGAAGAACGCGGCGGCGCCGAGCTCTTCGATCCGGCGCCTGACTGGGAAGAGCACGTCGATTTTGACCTCAACCCTGACTTCTTTGCTGAAGTGGTCATTGGTCTGGCCGATGAAGATGGCGGCGAAATTAACGATATTTTTGCGCGCGTGCTGCTGTGCCGTGAAAAAGACCACAAGCTCTGTCATATCCTGTGGCGCGAATAAGCTCTTTCTTAAGCAAATAGCTTATATATAAAAGAAGAAGCCTGCCTGAGTTAACCAGGGCAGGCTTTTTTAGTTATTCAGGCAGTTCGCTGCCGCAAGCGTTGCAGTAGCGAGCGTCTTTTTCATGAACGTTATGCTGACAATGCGGACACTGGCGCTGAGTCCGGCGATTCTGAAATGCGGTGGTCATATGGCTGGTAATTAAGCCGGTGGGGATCGCAATAATCGAGTAGCCAATCAAGATAAGAATGGAGGCCAAAATTCGCCCCAGCGGCGTATGCGGCGTAATATCGCCATACCCTACCGTGGTTATCGTCACTATCGCCCAGTAAACCGACGCGTTTAGCGTAGTAAAACCGTATCGCGGCCCCTCAACCAGATACATCAGGGAGCCAAAGATCACCATGACGATGGCAATAAAAGAATAGAACAGGATCAGCTGGTGGCGAGCGCTGACGATAGCGGCCCAGAAAATATTCAACGACGGCATAAAGCGCAGCAGCTTAAGGATACGCAACGCGCGGATAGCGCGCATGGCCCGCCAGGCAAACACGTACTCAATACTGATCTCGGGCCACAGCCACATAACGTAAAGCGGTAAAATGGTAGCCAGGTCAATAATGCCCCAGAAGCTGAAAATATACTTTAGCGGATTCGGCCAGCTGATAATGCGCAGAAAATACTCAAAGGTAAAAACCGCCGTCACGACAAGTTCGAGCCAGACGAAAATATGCCATTCGTCTAAGGTCAGATGATATTGCGTTCCGAGCCCGGACTCGATAAATATCACCAGCACGCTAAGCAGGGCAAATACGCCGCAAAGTCCCTCGAAATGCCGACCGGATCGTCGGTTTTGATCGAAGAGTAAATGATACAGCCGCAGACGAGCGGCATGAATATGAAAAGCCACGTTAACCTCGCTAAAAAAAGGGCTGACTAACGTCAGCCCCTGAGATTATAACGGGTCCACCTTCAGGCAGGAAACCGCATGGCGGAAACTGCCCTCCAGCACCGGTCGCGTCTTAGCGCACTCCGGCCCGGCAATCGGGCATCTGGTGCGGAATACGCATCCCGACGGCGGGTTAATCGGCGATGGCAATTCCCCCTCCAGAAGCTGGATCGTTTTATTCTTTTCCTTATCAGGGTCCGGAACCGGCACCGCCGACATCAGCGCTTTGGTATAGGGATGCAGCGGATTATGATACACCTCATCATAGGTGCCGAGCTCCACGGCATGGCCAAGATACATTACCAGCACGCGATCGGAGATATGCTTCACGACCGCCAGATCGTGGGCGATAAAAATCAGCGACAGTCCCATTTCCCGCTGCAGCTGCTGCAGCAGATTCACTACCTGCGCCTGAATCGACACGTCCAGCGCTGACACCGGCTCATCGCAGATAATGAGCTTCGGTTCAAGAATTAGCGCACGGGCAATACCGATACGCTGGCACTGGCCGCCGGAGAATTCATGCGGATAGCGGTTAATCAGGTTCGGCAGCAGCCCCACTTTCATCATCATCGCCTTAACGCGATCGCGAACTTCCTGACGCGGCATTTTGGGATGATAGGTGCGCAGCGGCTCGGCGATGATTTCCCCGATAGTCATGCGCGGATTTAGCGACGCCAGCGGATCCTGAAAGATCATCTGAATATCGCTGCGCACGTCGCGCCACTCGTCGGCCTTCATCCCCAGCAAATCTCTGCCTAACCAGGCGACTTTACCGTCGGTGGCCTTCACCAGACCGATGATGGCGCGCGCGAAGGTCGATTTTCCGCATCCGGACTCCCCGACCACGCCCAGCGTTTCCCCTTCATACAGACGCAGCGTTACGCCATCTACCGCTTTCAGCGTTTTCGACGGCTGCCAGAACCACTGTTTGCCGTCTTTAATATCAAAGTGTACTTTCAGATCGGCGATTTCGAGCAGGACTTTTCTTTGTTCCGTTACGGCGTTCATAGCAAATCCCCCACCGGTTGAAAGCAGGCGCGCAGGCGGCCCGGCGCAAACTCCTCCAGAGGCGGAGCGCTGTTGCAAATCTCCATCGCGTGCGGGCAACGCGGCTGGAATGGACAGCCTTTCGGCAGACGCAGCAGATTCGGCGGGTTGCCCGGAATCGTTAACAGGGCGTCGCCTTCCGCATCCAGGCGCGGGACCGCATTGAGCAGGCCAATAGAATAAGGATGAGAGGGATGGTAGAAGACGTCGCGCGCCTGACCATATTCCATCGTGCGTCCGGCGTACATCACCAGCACCTTATCGCAGATCCCGGCGACGACGCCGAGATCGTGGGTAATCATAATGATCGCCGTATTGAACTCGCGCTTGAGCTCATTAAGCAATGTCATTATTTGCGCCTGCACGGTTACGTCCAGCGCCGTTGTCGGCTCATCGGCAATCAGCAGCTTAGGCCGGCACAGCAGCGCCATCGCAATCATGACGCGCTGGCGCATCCCGCCGGAAAACTCGTGCGGATACATTTTCATCCGTTTGCGCGCCTCGGGCATTTTGACCGCATCCAGCATTTTCACCGACTCTTCAAAGGCTTCGGCTTTGCTCAGCGCTTTATGCAGCATCAGGACTTCCATCAGCTGTTCGCCTACCCGCATATACGGATTAAGCGACGTCATCGGGTCCTGAAAAATCATTGAGATCTGCTCGGCGCGCAGCTTATTCAGCTCGCGCTCCGGGAGGTTAAGGATCTGCTTCCCGTTAAAGGTCGCTGACCCCCCAATACGGCCGTTGGCGGCCAGCAGGCCCATCAGCGCAAAAGCGGTTTGCGACTTACCGGAACCGGACTCGCCTACGATGCCTAAGGTTTCCCCGGCCCGTAGATTAAAATTGAGATCGTTGACCGCAGTCACATCACCATCGGGAGTCGCAAAGGTGACGCGGAGATCTTTCACATCCAGAAGCAATCCGGATTGTTGTGCTGCCTGCGGCGCTTTCGCCGTTTCCATCGTACTCATGTCGGCGCTCCTTAGCGGTCTTTCGGGTCGAGGGCATCACGCAGGCCATCGCCGATAAAGTTAAAACAAAACAGCGTTACCACCAGAAAACCGGCAGGAAACAGCAGCAGCCACGGCGACACTTCCATTGAGTTCGCGCCATCGCTGAGCAGCGCGCCCCAGCTACTTAACGGCTCCTGGGTACCCAGGCCGAGGAAGCTTAAGAAGGATTCAAACAGAATCATGCTCGGGACCAGCAGGGAGGCGTACACCACGACCACGCCAAGCACGTTAGGCACGATATGGCGGATAACGATATTGCCGGTTGAAACGCCGCCGACCTGCGCGGCTTCAATAAACTCTTTTCGCTTCAGGCTTAGGGTCTGACCGCGAACGATACGCGCCATATCCAGCCAGGAGACCATCCCAATGGCAACGAAAATCAGCAGGATATTCTGGCCAAAGAAGGTCACCAGCAGGATGACGAAGAACATAAACGGAAAGGAGTTGAGGATTTCCAGCAGGCGCATCATCACTGAATCCACCTTGCCGCCCAGATAGCCGGAAAGCGACCCGTAAAGCGTCCCCAGAATCACCGCCACCAGCGCTGCAGCCACGCCGACCATCAGCGAGATACGTCCGCCGATCGCCACCCGCACCAGCAGGTCGCGGCCCGAGGAGTCGGTCCCAAAGTAGTGTCCGGACTCCATATACGGGGCGCTGGACATCATGCCCCAGTCGGTATCGTAATAGGAAAACTGCGATACCATCGGCGCGATGGTGACAAAGAGCGCAATGATCACCAGCACAATCAGGCTGGCAACCGCGGCACGGTTATGCATAAAGCGGCGGCGGGCGTCCTGCCAGAGGCTGCGCCCCTCGACTTCCAGCTTTTCACTGAAGTTTTCCAGCGCCTCGTTGTTTTTCTTACTTAACATCATGGCGAACCCCAGCGTTAGTAACGGATCTTCGGATCGATAACGGCATACAGCACGTCAACAATCGCATTAAACAGGATGGTCAATGCGCCAACCAGAATGGTCAGACTAAGTACCAGCGAGTAGTCGCGGTTCAGCGCGCCGTTGACGAACAGTTGACCAATTCCCGGCAGGCCATAAATGGTTTCAATGACCATCGAGCCGGTAATAATGCCGACAAACGCGGGTCCCATATAGGAGAGCACCGGCAGCAGCGCGGGCTTTAACGCGTGACGCAGAATAATGCGGCGCATCGGTAAGCCTTTTGCCCGGGCGGTGCGAATGAAGTTAGAGTGCAGCACTTCGATCATCGAGCCGCGGGTAATACGCGCGATACTGGCGATATAGGCCAGGGACAGAGCCACCATAGGCAAAATCATATATTGCAGCGCCCCGCCGTTCCATCCGCCGCCCGGCAGCCAGTGCAGCGTAATGGCAAATATCATGACCAGTAAGGGCGCGACCACGAAACTCGGTATCACAACCCCGGTCATTGCCACCCCCATTACGGCAAAGTCCCATTTCGTATTTTGCTTCAATGCCGCAATCACCCCGGCACTCACGCCAAGCACCACCGCGAGAAAAAACGCGGCGAAGCCTAATTTGGCGGACACCGGGAAGCTGGACGCCACCAGATCGTTGACCGAGTAATCTTTATATTTAAAGGAAGGACCGAAATCACCGTGCGCCAGCTGCTTCAGATAATTGAAGTACTGGGTCATGATGGGGTCATTTAAATGGTATTTTGCTTCAATATTCGCCATGACTTCTGGCGGCAGCGTGCGTTCACCGGTAAAGGGGCTTCCCGGCGCAAGACGCATCATGAAGAAAGAGATAGTAATAAGAATAAATAGCGTCGGAATCGCTTCCAGACAGCGACGTAAGATAAATTTTAACATTGCCCGTACCTTCTGGCGTGTGCCTTCAATAGTGCGATGAAATAAGACACCGTGAGGCAAGCGGTAACGCCTGCCCCACGTATTGCCATTAGTGCTTCACAATGTACATATTTCTTGTATACGTATTATCCAGCGGATCTTTGCCGGTATAGCCACCGACCCACGGTTTAACCAAACGGGCGTTGACATAATAGAAGACCGGTACGATGACGGAGTCTTTATCCAGCTGCTGCTCAGATTGCGCGTAAAGGTCCGCGCGTTTCGCGTCATCGCTGGTTTTCAGCGTTTCAGCGATAATCTTGTCGAAAGCCGGGCTCTTATAATGCGAGGTATTGTTTGAGCTGTCGCTCAGCATCGTATTAAGGAAGGAGGTCGGTTCGTTGTAGTCCGCACACCAGCCGGCGCGCGCAACATCAAAGGTGCCCTGATGGCGATTATCGAGGAAGGTTTTCCATTCCTGATTTTCCAGCTTCACGTTTACGCCGAGGTTTTTCTTCCAGATAGACGCCACCGCGATAGCCAGTTTTTTGTGCAGATCGGACGTGTTATAGAGCAGATTGAAAGTCAGCGGCTTATCAGCGCTATAGCCAGCTTCGGTCAGCAATTTTTTCGCTTCTTCATTACGTTTTTCCTGCGACCACTTGAACCATTCAGGCTCAATCAGCTTCATGCCATCGGTGTACGGCGGCGTATAGCTGTAGGCTGGCAGGTCGCCCTGATTCTTCACTTTATTGACAATAATGTCGCGATCCAGCGCCATCTTCAGCGCAGTACGCACGCGAACGTCGGTAAATGGCGCTTTCTGGTTATTGATTTCGTAATAATAAGTGCACAGATACGGATCGACGTGAACTTCTTTCGGGATCTCTTTTTTCAGTTTCTGGAACAGTTCGATCGGCATGTTGTTATAGGTCATATCGATTTCGCCGCTGCGGTAGCGGTTGACGTCGGTGACTTCAGAAGAAATCGGCAGGAAGGTGACCTGATTAATCACGGTTTTGGCGTTATCCCAGTAGTTGGTATTACGCTCCAGAACAATGCGTTCGTTAACAACCCAATCTTTTAATTTATACGCACCATTGCTGACGATATTGGCCGGCTGGGTCCATTTGTCACCAAATTTCTCAATAGCGGATTTAGGTACGGGTGAAACGGATGGGTGAACGAGCAGTTTGTAGAAATACGGCACCGGCTCGCTGAGGGTCACTTCAAAGGTATGATCGTCCAGCGCTTTTACGCCCAGATCGGTCGCGGGTTTTTTCCCGGCGATAATGTCATCAACGTTGGCTAAATGGCCATACTGCAGATAGCTTGCATAAGGAGACGCGGTTTTCGGATCCGCCAGACGCTGCCAGCTATAAACGAAATCTTGTGCCGTGACCGGCGTGCCGTCGGACCACTTTGCATCTTTACGCAGATGGAAGGTCCAGACTTTAAAATCTTTGTTGTCCCATTTTTCCGCAACGCCCGCGACCGGATGGCCGTCCAGGTCGCTCACCAGCAGCCCTTCAAACAAATCGCGGTTAATATTGGACTCCGGCACGCCTTCAATTTTGTGCGGATCGAGAGACTGCACTTCGGAGCCATTGTTACGTACCAGCGTTTGTTTGTCCGCCAGCTGTACCCCTGCCGGTACATCTGCCGCAACGGCGGCGTTGATGGTCATTAACGCAGAGAGGACTCCTGCGGCAACCAGGCTTTTTTTCGTGATGATGGTCATGTGTTTGTTACTCCAATCATTATAATTACTGGCTATTTAACCAGCCTGTTTTCTCTTTTCTGGATTCTGAACAGTGCAGGAGTTTATGCTGCTGTCAGAGAGTACTGCTTGCTATCACCGACTTATTTATTACGACCGCTCAAACGGCAGTCTTGACGTCGATTCTTGCCCCCCTGTCCGGGGGCGATGTAGTCCCGATGGGCTATATAATAAAAATTCTCATTTGCGTACATATTCCGCTAAAGATCACGCCGGAAAGTACCAAAACGCTTTATTGTCCGCCAATGCAATTTGCAAATATGTTACCGGATTCTCTTTTGTGGCCTTCTGGCGGCGAAGATTTATCACCCCTCGCGCATGCCAGAAATGATTAATATTCTATTTATCAATCAATTAGTATAAATGTCTCGCACTATGTGCCCTGCATCGCCGAATAGATGCTTTTTTGTACGAAAAATTAACAATCGCTTATTATTTAGCACATTCATCTGCTTCATGAGTGAAATTACTAATATCATTTCGATTATCAGACGGCAAGCACCAGAGAATGGTGTGAGGAAAATAACAGTGATTAATGTGGGTAAAAGGCCGCACTCGTGGCAAATGAAATGGATAACTTATTGATAATAAATAACAATATCAAAACATTAGAAAATAGTATTGCAGGTCGATAAATCACTTTTTTTGATATGTTTTGCTGATAATGCGCAAACGCGGAACACGTTGTTCCGCGCGGCAACACAGGTTAATTCACAAGGCCAGGAAAGAGCGCCTTTATTCCGGTAACGATGAACTCGATGCCGAGAGCCATCAGCAACAGCCCCATAATACGGGTAATCACGTTAATGCCGGTTTGTCCAAGCAGGCGAACCAGCCAGGGGGCCATACGGAAAATGCCCCAGCAGCACAGCGCGAAAAGCGCAATCGCAACTGAAAATCCCACAAAATGGGCGATGCTATGGTAACGCGTGCCCCAGACAATGGTTGAACTGATGGCCCCGGGTCCCGCCATCAGGGGCAGCGCCAGCGGCACGACGCCGATACTTTCACGAATGGCCGTTTCTGATTTTTCTTGCTTGTTCTGTTTATCCTCGCCGAGCTTGCCGCTGATCATCGACATGGCGATGGTGACCACCAGAATCCCACCCGCAATACGGAAGGAGTCAATGGAAATACCGAAGATCTGGAGGATCGCATCGCCTAAAAACAGCGACGTGAGCAAGATGATGGCGACCGACAGGTTGGCTGTCAGATTGGTTTTATTACGCACCGCCGCCGTCTGGTAGCTGGTCATACTGATAAAAACCGGGATAATGCCAACCGGGTTTACCAGCGCAAATAGCCCAATGAAAAATTTAAAGTAGGCTGAAAAATCAAACAATGATTGAATCACAGGGTGCTCCGCAGCATCATTAAAAATGGCTGTTGACAGTTACCAGCATAAAATATCCGCGAGAAGATACGCTGTTTGAAAGCATAATTCATCCCTGTTGACGCATAAGTGCATAATTTAAGCTCGGATGTTAGTTATTTGTTTCTGCAATGCTATTTAAGTCTTTAATTAGCATACCGTATCATTACACTTGATCAAACAGGTCAAAAAATGAACTGCTGAAAGGTATCAGCTTGGCTGATTATTGATTTAGATCACATAAATTGTACTCAGAAGTGAGTAACCTTGTTTACACCCAGAAGAGGAGGCAAAGCAGCGGTACCTGAAAGAAAAAACAAAAGCTTTTTTAGTCAATCGGTGAAGTCAGAAGCACAAAATTCTTTACGTTAACATTTAAATGCAAGCCGTTAACACACTGTCTATACTGTCGAATCGAGCTACTGATTCACTAAAAAAGTTTAACATTATCAGGAGAGCATTATGGCTGTTACTAATGTCGCTGAACTTAACGCACTCGTCGAGCGCGTAAAAAAAGCCCAGCGTGAATATGCCAGTTTCACTCAAGAACAAGTAGACAAAATCTTCCGCGCCGCCGCTCTGGCCGCTGCAGATGCTCGAATCCCTCTCGCCAAGATGGCCGTTGCCGAATCCGGCATGGGCATCGTCGAAGATAAAGTGATCAAAAACCACTTTGCTTCCGAATACATTTATAACGCCTATAAAGATGAAAAGACCTGCGGTGTCCTGTCTGAAGATGACACCTTCGGTACCATCACCATCGCTGAGCCGATTGGTATTATCTGCGGTATCGTCCCGACCACTAACCCAACTTCAACCGCTATCTTTAAATCTCTGATTAGCCTGAAGACCCGTAACGCCATCATCTTCTCTCCGCATCCGCGTGCTAAAGATGCGACCAACAAAGCGGCTGATATCGTACTGCAGGCAGCTATCGCAGCCGGTGCGCCGAAAGATCTGATTGGTTGGATTGACCAGCCTTCCGTTGAACTGTCAAATGCGCTGATGCACCATCCGGATATCAACCTGATCCTTGCGACCGGCGGTCCGGGCATGGTTAAAGCGGCGTACAGCTCCGGTAAACCTGCCATCGGCGTAGGCGCAGGTAACACGCCTGTTGTTATCGACGAAACGGCTGATATCAAGCGTGCCGTTGCTTCCGTCCTGATGTCTAAAACCTTCGATAACGGCGTTATCTGTGCTTCTGAGCAATCCGTTGTGGTTGTGGATTCCGTATACGATGCCGTTCGCGAACGTTTCTCCAGCCACGGCGGCTATCTGCTGCAGGGTCAGGAGCTGAAGGCTGTTCAGAATATCATCCTGAAAAACGGCGCCCTGAACGCCGCGATCGTAGGTCAACCGGCGTATAAAATCGCTGAACTGGCTGGCTTCACCGTCCCTGTTTCCACCAAAATTCTGATTGGTGAAGTCACCGACGTTGATGAAAGCGAACCATTTGCCCACGAAAAACTGTCTCCGACGCTGGCAATGTACCGTGCGAAGAACTTCGAAGACGCGGTTGATAAAGCTGAAAAACTGGTGGCAATGGGCGGTATCGGTCATACCTCTTGCCTGTATACCGACCAGGACAACCAGCCAGAACGCGTTGCTTACTTCGGTCAGCTGATGAAAACCGCACGTATCCTGATCAACACCCCTGCTTCTCAGGGTGGTATCGGTGACCTGTATAACTTCAAACTCGCACCTTCCCTGACTCTGGGTTGTGGTTCATGGGGTGGTAACTCCATCTCTGAAAACGTTGGTCCTAAGCACCTGATCAACAAGAAAACCGTTGCTAAGCGAGCTGAAAACATGTTGTGGCACAAACTTCCGAAATCTATCTACTTCCGTCGTGGCTCACTGCCAATCGCGCTGGATGAAGTGATTACTGATGGTCACAAACGCGCGCTGATCGTGACCGACCGCTTCCTGTTCAACAACGGCTATGCTGACCAGATCACCTCTGTGCTGAAAGCGGCTGGCGTTGAAACTGAAGTTTTCTTTGAAGTAGAAGCTGACCCGACGCTGACCATCGTCCGTAAAGGCGCTGAGCTGGCGAACTCCTTCAAACCAGACGTGATTATCGCGCTGGGCGGCGGTTCCCCGATGGATGCGGCGAAAATCATGTGGGTTATGTACGAGCACCCGGAAACCCACTTCGAAGAACTGGCGCTGCGCTTTATGGATATCCGTAAACGTATCTACAAGTTCCCGAAAATGGGCGTGAAAGCCAAGATGGTCGCCATCACCACGACTTCCGGTACCGGTTCTGAAGTTACGCCGTTCGCCGTTGTTACTGATGACGCAACCGGTCAGAAATACCCGCTGGCAGACTATGCCCTGACTCCGGATATGGCGATTGTTGATGCCAACCTGGTCATGGAAATGCCGAAGTCACTGTGTGCTTTCGGTGGTCTGGATGCGGTGACTCATGCCCTGGAAGCTTACGTTTCCGTACTGGCTTCCGAGTTCTCTGACGGCCAGGCGCTGCAGGCTCTGAAACTGCTGAAAGAAAACCTGCCAGCGTCCTACCACGAAGGTTCTAAGAACCCGGTAGCGCGTGAGCGTGTGCACAGTGCTGCGACCATCGCCGGTATCGCGTTTGCGAACGCCTTCCTCGGGGTATGTCACTCAATGGCGCACAAGCTGGGCTCTCAGTTCCACATTCCTCACGGTCTGGCGAACGCCCTGCTGATCAGCAACGTTATTCGCTATAACGCGAACGACAACCCGACTAAACAGACAGCATTCAGCCAGTACGACCGCCCGCAGGCACGTCGTCGCTACGCTGAAATCGCGGACCATCTGGGTCTGACTGCACCGGGTGACCGCACCGCAGCGAAAATCGAAAAACTGCTTGGCTGGTTGGACGAAATCAAAGCTGAGCTGGGTATTCCTAAGTCTATCCGCGAAGCTGGCGTGCAGGAAGCCGACTTCCTGGCCCATGTTGACAAGCTGTCTGAAGACGCATTTGACGACCAGTGCACCGGCGCTAACCCGCGCTACCCGCTGATCGCCGAGCTGAAGCAGATTCTGCTGGATACCTTCTACGGACGTAATTACGTTGAAGGCGGCGTGGAAGAGAAAAAAGAAGCCGCGCCGGCTAAAGCTGAGAAGAAAGCGAAAAAATCCGCTTAATTCCACAGCCGTAAAGTCAGTAACGCTGAGCCCCATCTTTTGATGGGGCTTTTTTGTCTCTGTCGTTCAGCAGCCGGCAAAACGCCTCAGACAGCCGAAACGTATAATCATGTGCCAAAGGCTTAGTAAATGAAAAAAGGCGCTGTAAAAGCGCCTGAGACGATTTAAAGGGTGGGTATTAGCAGCTGCGCTGTTTGTTCTGCACCGCGGTCAGAGAGCCTTCGCTCAGCGCCTCTTTATAATGTTTACGGCATACGGATACATAGCGCTCATTGCCGCCAATCACCACCTGTTCCCCCTCATTGTACGGCCTACCTTCCTGATCGAGGCGCAAAACCATACTCGCCTTACGGCCGCAGAAACAGATAGTTTTTAATTCAACCAGCTTATCGGACCACGCGAGCAAATATTGACTGCCCGTAAAAAGTTCGCCGCGAAAATCTGTCCGCAATCCATAGCACAATACGGGAATATCGAGCTGGTCCACCACCTCGGACAGCTCGCGCACCTGCTCCCGGGTTAAGAACTGGCTCTCATCAACTAATACGCAGTGGATGGGTTGACGCTTATGTTCGTCTGCAATGTCGGTAAATAACGCAGTTTGGGTATTATACAACCGCGCCGGCGATGAGAGACCGATCCTCGAACTCACTTTCCCTGAACCAAAGCGGTCATCAATCTCTGCCGTATAAACCACCGTGCGCATCCCTCGCTCCTGGTAATTGTATGATGACTGCAACAGAGCGGTGGACTTGCCTGCGTTCATTGCTGAATAGTAGAAATAAAGTTGTGCCATCGGCCGCGTAACCCCAATCAATGTGTTTTTTAGCAGTAAAATTGTATCATATATTCACACGCTATCAGCCCTCGCCGTGTGGGTATTGCCGGGAACGTTCACTCGGCGGAGACCTGAAAGATTAAGCCTGTTAATTGAATGGTAATGCCTGCTATTCGTACGACCCAGGCGGCCACGCAGACGTCACTATTGCCCTTTTGTGCTTATCAGCCATTTTCGGATAGCTATAACCGCGCTGGACAAGTGTTTTATATTAAACATCATCGTCGCTGCTGCGCTAATACCCACAATGATATTTATCCATGCAAAGTATAATTTTTCCCACTGCGCATCGGAAAAAGCATACTATCTCAGGGTTTTAGCTTATCCTCTCCATCATCCTATAAGCGAAAAAGATGTGAACCCGCACATAAAATTTAAGTTAAATGAATTAATTCCCGAGACAAATAACAAGTTATTTTGACTTCCTTACATTCTCCCCTATTGCACATCTGAATTTATCGCTCTATTATTAGTCCAACAAACCACCCCACAATATAAGTTTGAGATTACTACAATGAGCGAAGCACTTAAAATTTTGAACAACATCCGTACTCTTCGTGCGCAGGCAAGAGAATGCACCCTTGAAACGCTCGAAGAAATGCTGGAAAAATTAGAAGTTGTCGTTAACGAACGTCGTGAAGAAGAAAGCGCTGCGGCTGCGGAAATTGAAGAACGCACTCGTAAACTGCAGCAATACCGTGAAATGCTGATCGCTGACGGTATTGATCCTAATGAACTGCTGAGCACCATGGCGGCAGTTAAAGCGGGAACTAAAACCAAGCGCGCTGCACGTCCGGCTAAATACAGCTACGTTGACGAAAATGGCGAAACTAAAACCTGGACTGGTCAGGGTCGTACTCCGGCAGTGATCAAGAAAGCGATGGATGAGCAAGGTAAATCCCTGGACGATTTCCTGCTGTAATAAGCCATCCTGTTCGTTTAAAAATCCCGCTGCGGCGGGATTTTTTTTATCCGTTATTCGGGACCGGTTCCGGGCGGGCATAAAAAAACCGGGAAACGAATCTCGCTCCCGGTTTCGCATTCTGCCGCGAACGATTACTTCGCTACGGCTTTATCCAGCCAGGCTTTAAATTCAGCGCCCAGGGACTTGTGGCGTACGCCATATTCAACAAAAGCCTGCATATAACCCAGCTTATTACCGCAGTCGTGGCTCTTGCCTTTCATATGATAGGCTTCTACCGTTTCTTTTTCGATCAGCATATCGATGGCGTCGGTCAGCTGAATCTCATCACCGGCTCCCGGAGGGGTTTTCGCCAGCAGTGGCCAAATATCCGCGCTCAGCACGTAACGACCGACAACCGCCAGATTAGAAGGCGCTACGTCCGCTTTCGGTTTCTCGACGACACCAACCATCGGTACGCTCTCACCCGGCTGCAGGGCCAGGCCCTTGCAATCGACAACGCCGTATGCGGTAACGTCAGCAACCGGTTCAACCATGATCTGGCTTGCGCCGGTCTCATCGAAACGAGCGATCATTTCGGCCAGGTTGTCGCGAGACAGATCGGATTCATATTCATCAAGGATAACGTCCGGTAAAATAACCGCGACCGGCTCATCACCCACTACCGGGTGCGCGCAAAGCACAGCGTGGCCCAGACCTTTAGCCAGCCCCTGACGGACTTGCATAATAGTCACGTGCGGCGGACAAATAGATTGGACTTCTTCCAGCAGCTGGCGTTTTACGCGTTTTTCCAGCATCGCTTCCAGTTCAAAACTGGTATCGAAATGGTTTTCAATCGAGTTTTTCGAAGAGTGCGTAACCAGAACAATTTCGGTAATCCCGGCGGCAATACATTCGTTAACAACATATTGAATTAATGGCTTATCTACCAGCGGCAGCATTTCTTTCGGAATAGCCTTAGTAGCGGGCAACATCCTGGTGCCTAATCCCGCAACCGGGATGACAGCTTTTCTTACTTTTGAATTAAGCGCAGCCATTGAAATCTCCTGGACTGTTCGTTTTTTAAACTTCTCGTTAATAATATGGTATCGAGTATATCAGCCTGCTCAGTCAAAGCTGTTCCGAAAAGGATTAGATATCTTCGAATTAGGAATTTTACGCATTAAACCCGGCGATAGTACCACCACAAAAGATCGCGTGGTAATCCCACGAGCCTAAAAATAAGCACAATTGTTCACTCCGTGGTCAACATCAGGCGTAAACGTCCGCCAGCCCCCCAAATTTGGCACTGCCATGATGCGCAGCGTTGACTAATTTGGTTGAGGTATGCATTACCTAAAGTGCCTAACGGAACGCCATTACTAATCTGAATTTGATGTTCTCCCGTATTCAAGGTGCCATTCAAACCCGCGGAGACTAAAATTAAATTCTTCAAGCCGCTGTGGTAATACCCTACCAATAATGGGAATTGCCCGGGTAAGTTTGCCTGCCGCAGCAATTGGTTAACCTGTTTTAGCAGACTACCCATCTCCGGCAAACGCTGCCCCTGATGAGCGAGCTGCTCTTGCAGTAGCCCATTAAACAGCGCACGCAGCAATAGGGCCGCCAGAACGCCATTATCACCTGCTCGTGTGACATCCAGACAATAAAACGCCAGATCGTTTTCTGATAGCGGCGCAATATCGAGCACGAGCCCTGGCTTATCGACAGAGACAAGCTGGCGATAGTGAATACGGCAACGCGACATCTCCTGCTGCACCGGCGGCTGGAGCTCCTGAAGCAGCCTCGACGCCGCGCTAGGATCGCTTACCAGCGCATCCCAGTCCTCAAACAGGCGCTCTTCTTCTTCGACACGCGAATTAAACATATTGGGATAGAGGCAGGCATACACGGTTTCTCGCAGGCGATCGAAATCCTTAACCGGTTTGAGCAGGATATCCTGAACGCCCAGGCGCAACGCTTTGGCGATGTCCGCCATGTTTTCCGTCGCTGAAATCATCAGAATCGGCAACTGCTCGCCCTGGTTACGCACATGTTCTACCAGCTGCAGGCCGTTCATTCGCGGCATGGAGATATCGCAAATCATCAAATCGGGTTTTGACTCCGCCATTTTTTGCAGTGCATCTATACCATCTTCCGCCTGTACGATGGTCGCACCAAGTGAAGCTAACCAGGTGTGCATAAGAGAGCGGAAAACGGGTTCGTCTTCAACTATCAGAATCTGTTTTCCCGCCAATGGCTGCGTCATGATCTCTCCCCTGACTGACGATAATTTAATAGTGGCATGATATTCACGCTACCGCCTGTCAGAATTTACTTAAGTATGCATCAAATGCGCTCCACGGGGGTACGCACTAAAGGTAATAGTTCATCCATTTTCTTTTCCACTGCCAGATGTCCGGCGGCGATAGCTTCGCCGGCCCGGTGGAAATCAAGCGTGGAGATTTGTGGGCAAAAGGGCTGAATCAGGATATCAGGCGGGTCGCCCGCCATACGATTTCGCTTGAGGCGATTTTCCAGAACCTGAATTGACGTCGACATGATTTCCATCGCCGTTGGCGCCCTCGTCGCCCGACGTGACGTCATACGCGCCAGGCGCGTGCGCAGCCGTGAATGCCACGAAAAATCTTCCTCGCTCTCCGGACGAGGCACCTCCATTGACAGCAAATCCTGCTGCATCAGATGCGCATCGTGCTGCAAATCAACGGCAATGACGATATCCGCGCCCATGGCGCGAGCCAGAGACACCGGCACGGGGTTAACCACCGCGCCATCCACCAGCCAGTAGCCATTATGCATCACCGGCGCCATCAAACCCGGCATACTGCAGGACGCACGGATCGCCAGATGCAGATCCCCTTCCGTAAACCACAGTTCACGACCGGTGCTTAAATTCGTTGTGACCGCCGCGAAAGGACGTTCGCAGCGCTCGATCTCGCTGACGGGCATGAGTTTGCGGTATTGACTAAACACGCGCTCGCCCCGCAGCAGGCCACCCCGTTGCCAGGAGAGATCCATTAACTTCAGTACGTCCCAGTTACTAAAGGAGCATACCCATTTCTCCAGGGCCGGAAGCCGATTGCAGGCGTACGCCGCTCCGACCAGCGAGCCAATGGAGCACCCTGCGATAACATCGACGTCGATACCCGTCCGCCGTAAGGCATTAATCACGCCGATATGCGACCACCCGCGAGCGGCGCCAGCCCCTAACGCCAGGCCAATTTTAAGCTTTCTCATGAGTACCGAAACATATCCTTCCACTCCGGGCATGGCATCATCGCCATACCTCAGTTAACATAATGCGCTTTGGCGGCGTAGCGCCGTCTTTCTTTTTCCTGTGGAGGCCGTTTTGTCGCCATTATGCCCCTGTGGCAGCGCTCTGGAGTATAGCTCATGTTGTCAGCCTTATCTGGCTGGCGCGCAGCTGGCGCCAGATCCGTCACAGCTGATGCGCTCCCGCTATAGCGCGTTTGTTATGAAAGACGCCGACTATCTGATTAAAACCTGGCACCCCTCCTGTCAAGCGCAGCAGTTTCGCGCAGACCTGGAAAACGGTTTTACCCGCACACAGTGGCAGGGTCTCACCGTCTTTGCCGCCGAGACGGGCAAGAACCCGGATGAAGGCTTTGTCAGCTTTATCGCTCGTTACGCTGACGATAACCGCTCCGGAGCCATTATTGAACGATCCCGATTCTTAAAAGAAAACGGACAGTGGTATTATATTGACGGCACGCGACCGCTAATCGGTCGTAACGATCCCTGCCCTTGCGGTTCAGGTAAAAAATTTAAAAAATGCTGCGGTCAGTAAGCCAGCAGCAGAAATAGCAAACACTACAGGATTTTCCCCGCGATGCATTCACAACAACGTAAAGTACTGCGCACTATTTGCCCTGATCAGAAAGGCCTCATCGCGCGTATCACTAATATCTGCTACAAGCACGAACTGAATATCGTGCAGAACAATGAGTTTGTTGACCACCGAACCGGCCGCTTCTTTATGCGCACCGAGCTCGAGGGTATTTTCAATGATTCAATCCTGCTGGCGGACCTCGACAGCGCGCTGCCGGAAGGTTCAATTCGTGAACTCAATCCAGCAGGGCGCCGCAGGGTCGTCATTCTGGTCACCAAAGAGGCGCACTGCCTCGGCGATCTGCTGATGAAAGCTAACTACGGCGGCCTGGACGTAGAAATCGCCGCCGTCATCGGCAATCACGAAACGCTGCGCTCGCTGGTTGAACGGTTTGATATCCCCTTCCAGCTGGTGAGCCATGAGGGTTTAACTCGCGAAGAGCATGATAAACAGATGGGCGACGCGATCGCCGCCCTTGAGCCGGATTACGTTGTGCTGGCGAAATACATGCGGGTGTTGACCCCAGAGTTTGTCTCTCGTTTCCCGAATAAAATTATTAATATTCATCACTCATTCCTGCCGGCTTTTATCGGCGCGCGTCCGTATCACCAGGCCTATGACCGCGGGGTGAAGATTATTGGCGCCACCGCACACTACGTGAACGATAATCTGGATGAAGGCCCAATCATTATGCAGGACGTCATTCACGTCGATCATACCTACACCGCGGAAGATATGATGCGCGCTGGCCGCGACGTCGAAAAAAACGTTCTGAGCCGCGCGCTGTATCAGGTTCTTGCTCAGCGGGTATTTGTTTACGGTAACCGGACGATTATTCTTTAATCTCAGGGAAATGAATTGATTAGCTTTGCACCTTTACGGATAAAAAGCAGGCAAACAGCTTCATTTCCCTAAAGGAATGCTTTACAGGGGCGTCTCATTTGATATGATGCGCCCCGCTTCCAGCAGGAAGCAGGCCAGTAAATAGCATTACCCCGTGGTGGGGTTCCCGAGCGGCCAAAGGGAGCAGACTGTAAATCTGCCGTCATCGACTTCGAAGGTTCGAATCCTTCCCCCACCACCATTCTTTACCACGTTGTTGTGGTAATACCGATGAACGTAAACGATGTTTGCACTTATCGGGAAGGGTGAGAATCTTCGACCAAGGTTCGAGTCGAGCGAAAGCGAGACAACGTTGCCGCAGGCAACGGCCCGAAGGGTGAGGAGCGAAGCGACGAATAATCCTTCCCCCACCACCATCTCTCAGCTTGACCTCAAAATTTGAATTACCCCTGGTGGGGTTCCCGAGCGGCCAAAGGGAGCAGACTGTAAATCTGCCGTCATCGACTTCGAAGGTTCGAATCCTTCCCCCACCACCATTCTTTACCACGTTGTTGTGGTAATACCGATGAACGTAAACGATGTTTGCACTTATCGGGAAGGGTGAGAATCTTCGACCAAGGTTCGAGTCGAGCGAAAGCGAGACAACGTTGCCGCAGGCAACGGCCCGAAGGGTGAGGAGCGAAGCGACGAATAATCCTTCCCCCACCACCATCTCTCAGCTTGACCTCAAAATTTGAATTACCCCTGGTGGGGTTCCCGAGCGGCCAAAGGGAGCAGACTGTAAATCTGCCGTCATCG